>CANHLB010000039.1 GCA_947461335.1 Burkholderiaceae bacterium
AGTTGTAGAGATGTGAACTACAACGTCGTTGCGCTCGATGCAAATACTTTCCTCACACAAGGCTTTGCTGCTGCCTGGGAGTTAGCCGGTGGTACTTGGGCTAAAGCTCCAACTGGAAAAGATGGTGTAGTTCCTTTAGCTGCAAAGCTGTTGTTGCAATTTGAAGGGATCAATCTAGCGAATGATGTACAAGACATTAATAAGTACTCCAATAATGTGATGGCACGCCAACTTCTATTGACGCTAGCCCTAGAGAAGATGGGCAAACCTGCTACTCCTGCAAATGGAGACTTAGTGATTCAGAGTTGGCTCAAACAAAATAGCATGGAGTTTTCAGGCTTAGTCATTGAGAATGGTTCAGGCTTATCACGCAATGAATCCATCTCCGCTGGGCAAATGAATCAACTGCTCCTGACTGCACGTAATCTATCTGTAGGGGATATTTTTTACAATAGCCTACCCATAGCTGGTACTGATGGCACTATGCGGAATCGCTTAATGACCCAGCTACGTAAATTTTTACATCTCAAGAAAAAACCTGAAGCCAGAATTAAAACAGGTTCCTTGGCCGATGTCCGTGCTATCTCAGGTTATGTGATTAGTAAATCTGGAAAAATGTATGCCGTGAGTTCTTTCATTAACCACCCCAATGCCTGGAGGGGTCTAGAAGCCCACGATCAATTGCTATCTTGGCTACTAGAAGATGGTCCAGAACCAAAACACGCACGCTGAAGTCGGTCTCTCACCCCATCCCACTCTTCACCAGCAGGAGGTTCAGGAAATAAAATTAAATCCCACTCCTGCTGATCTAAATCTCGTAAAGATCGATATAGGTAACTAGCAAATGCAGCGCTATCACTTGGAATTTCCATTTCCTCAAAATGAACTGAAGGATGTCCATCTTCTCCTAGCGAAGATTCGGAGTCCCAAACAGCTACTGCCACCCGAGACTTAGTATCAGGATATTCACTTAAAGCATCCAATACTCGACCAGGTGCATATAAACGTAAGGGAGTTGTCGGGGCGTAGTGAGCACGCAGACTTCCAGAAACTCGTGGGATGCTTTCCGCATGCTCATCACTACTCACTTCGCCGGTCTTAAGCACGCTTACACCGGTCTTTGCTAAAATTTCTTTGGGGGTAATAATTCCGGGGCGTAGAAGCCGTGGCTTATCTCCAGAAGACATATCGATGATGGTAGATTCAATACCTACTTCGCAATCACCGCCATCCAGAATCATCAAATCTAGCGTGCCCTCAAATTCACTACGGACATCTGCCGCACTAGTGGGCGAAACTTTTCCAAAGCGATTAGCTGATGGAGCAACTATGCCACCTTTAAATTTACGTAACACCTCTTGAGCAATCGGATGAGCGGGCGCGCGAATCGCTACTGTATCTTGCCCGCCAGTGATTTCACTTAATACGGTTTTGTCTTTTTTAAATACCAGCGTTAATGGGCCTGGCCAAAACGCATTCATTAATTTAATCGCATCTTCAGATATATCTCTTGCCCAAGGCGCGATGATAGGAACCCAATCCACTTGAGGAGCATCAAACTTATCTGGCGCAGCCAAATGAACAATTAAAGGGTGATGCAAAGGCCGACCTTTGGCCGTGAAAATCTTTTGAATAGCCTCAGGATTTTTAGCATCAGCGCCTAAGCCATACACAGTCTCGGTTGGAAAGGCGACTAGACCTCCATCACGCAAGGTCTGAACTGCCTCATTGATCACTGCCGAAGATTGCAGCGGCTTACTGTCAGTGGACATTTCTAAGGCTCAATGCCTAATTCAGTAGCAACAGCGGCACAAGTTTGGCGTGCTTCGTTTAAAGCCTCACCTAGGCAATTAATATGACCCATCTTTCTACCCATCCGGGGATCAGATTTGCCGTAGAGATGTAACTTCGCATCCGGGTGTGCAAGTACTTTATTCCATGCAGGTTCTTTTGCCTGATCCTCAATACCTTCAAACCAAAGATCGCCTAATAAGTTCAACATTGATACTGGTGCCAATTGGCGAGTATCTCCTAAAGGTAAGCGTGCCATGCTGCGAACCTGCTGCTCAAACTGACTACTGATACAAGCATCCATGGTGTAGTGACCAGAATTATGTGGACGCGGTGCGATTTCATTAGCAATAATGTCACCACTCTTCAAAACAAAGAACTCGATACAAAGAACACCCACGTAGTCAATCTTCCGAATCAGTGATTTGGCTGCATCAATAATTTTCTTTTCTTGTGCAGGCTTTAAGGAAGGAGCAGGTACTGTTGAAGTATGCAAAATTCCATTGCGATGGATATTTTGTGAAACGGGATATGCCACAACTGCATCGTCATAGCCTCGCACCACCAGTGCTGAGACCTCGAAGTCTAAATCCATACGCTTTTCTAATACACAAGGCACACGCCCCAATTCATTCCAAGCGGCAGTTAAAGCCGCTGAGTCATAAACTGTAAGCTGACCTTTACCGTCATAGCCCATCCGCGCCGTCTTTAATATTCCAGGAAAGAGGTCTGCAGGAACATGGGTAATGTCTGCATCATGCTCAATTACAAAGTTGGGTGCTGGGCCAATATTGGTTTCTGACTTCCATGTCGCCAGAAACTTCTTCTCAGCAATGCGATTTTGTGCCAAAGATACACAACTACTGCGAGGCGCAACGAAGACCCCAAGAGACTCGAGCTCATCTAGAGCTTGCGCAGGAACATTTTCAAATTCAGTACTCACAGATGAGCACAAGGCTGCCATTTCTTTTAAAGCGGCAGAATCAGTGTAGTCAGCTTGAATAAATTTTTCTGCGATTGATCCAGCGGGACTATCTGAACCAGGATCCAATACGCAAACCTTGTATCCCATGGCTTGTGCAGCCTGGGTAAACATTCGACCCAATTGACCGCCACCTAAAATTCCTAAATACGAACCCGGCAAAATGGGTTCAAGACTATCTGCCATGTAATTAATATCCCGGCAAATTCATTGCTCGCGCAGTATCCGACTGCTTAGAGCGGAACTCTGTAAGGCGCTTAGCCAAATCAGCATCATGCAAGGCTAAACTCGCAATGACATGTAAGGCAGCATTGGCAGCACCAGCTTCACCAATTGCAAATGTAGCAACTGGAATACCTTTAGGCATTTGCACAATGGAATACAAAGAGTCTTCACCGCGCAAATATTTACTAGCCACCGGAACTCCATAAACAGGGATAATCGTTTTTGAGGCGAGCATGCCAGGTAAGTGGGCTGCGCCACCTGCGCCAGCAATGATGGCTTGTAAGCCATTTGCCTGTGCATTTTCTGCATACTGAAACATATCATCAGGCATGCGATGGGCTGAAAGTACCTGAGCCTCATGAGCTACGCCAAATTGCTCCAACATTTGAGCGGCGTGCTGCATGGTGTCCCAATCTGAATTGGAACCCATCACTATTCCGACTATTGGCTTCTTGCTCATGAACCTCTCCAAATGCCCTAAATATCTACCAAGGACTCTATTATCCCTGAGTTAGCCTTGTTTAGTTAAACGACTCAGTGCCTCACGATACTTCTGGGCCGTCTTTTCAATGACCTCAGCAGGTAATTGGGGTGCTGGTGCAGTTTTTGGCCAAAGTTTTCCATTGACTTGGGCTGTTTCTAACCAATCACGCACAAACTGCTTGTCATATGATGGTGGATTTGAACCGACATAATAGGTTTCAGCAGGCCAGAAACGCGAGGAATCTGCTGTCAGAATCTCATCCATCAATACTAATTGGCCAGCATCATCTAAGCCAAACTCAAATTTAGTATCCGCAATAATAATTCCACGTGTTGCGGCGTAATCTGAGGCTTCTTTATATAGACGAATACTCACTTCACGAATTTGCTTAGCCAATTTTTCTCCAATGAGCTCGATGACCTTATCAAAGGAAATATTTTCATCGTGCTCACCTGCTTCAGCTTTAGCCGCAGGTGTAAAAATGGGTTCGGGTAATTTTTGTGCGTTTTCTAAACCAGCTGGTAGTTCAATCCCGCAGACCTTACCAGTCTCTTTATAGTCTTTCCAACCGCTTCCAGCTAGGTAACCACGCACTACCGCCTCTACCAAGATAGGCTTCAAGCGCTTAGCAACAACAGCACGGCCCTTTACTTGATCGACTTCGTTAGCAGGGACAACTGTGGCGGGATCAATACCAGTCAGGTGATTCGGAATGACGGAGGCTAACTTATCAAACCAAAAATTAGCCATCTGATTTAGTACGATGCCCTTCTCTGGAATAGGCTCACCCATCACCACATCAAAAGCTGATAAGCGATCAGTGGTGACCATTAGCAACTTGTCTTCGCCTAAGGCATAAACGTCACGCACTTTTCCTTTAGATAACAAAGGTAATGACTTAATAGAAGTGGCGTACAAAGCTGGCATCTTTACTTCACAATCTGCGTGAGTTTGCCGCTCTTATAGAGTTCAGCCATTTTCTCTAAAGAAATAGGTTTGATTTTAGAGGCTTGACCAGCGCAACCAAAAGCCTGAAAGCGTGCAATACATACCTTCTTAGCTGCTTCACGGGCTGGCTTTAAATAATCACGTGGATCAAATTTACTTGGGTTCTCAATCAAATAACGACGAATTGCACCAGTCATTGCCAAGCGGATGTCAGTATCAATATTGATCTTGCGAACACCATTCTTAATGCCCTCTTGAATCTCTTCAACCGGCACCCCATAGGTCTCTTTCATATCACCACCAAACTCACGAATTTCTGCAAGCAACTCTTGTGGAACACTCGACGAGCCATGCATAACTAAATGAGTATTCGGAATACGTGCATGAATCTCTCTAATACGATCAATTGCCAAAATGTCGCCTGTCGGCTTCTTGCTAAATTTATAAGCGCCATGACTGGTTCCAATTGCGATTGCTAAAGCATCACACTGTGTTGCCCTGACAAAGTCAGCAGCCTGCTCTACATCGGTAAGCAGCTGCTCGCGAGTCATCGTACCGTCAGCACCATGGCCGTCTTCTTTATCGCCCTTCATTGTTTCCAATGAACCTAGTACACCCAACTCCGCTTCAACGGTGACCCCAATCGAATGAGAAAATTTCACTACTTCTTTTGAAACATCAAGGTTGTACTCATAGCTAGCAACTGACTTTCCATCCGCCTCTAAAGAGCCATCCATCATGACGCTAGTAAAGCCACTCTTAATCGCAGCCATACAAACAGCTGGGCTTTGACCATGGTCTTGATGCATAACAACAGGAATGTGGGGATAAGCCTCTACTGCAGCAGAGATCAAATGACGTAAAAATGCTTCACCAGCGTATTTTCGAGCTCCAGCAGATGCTTGCATGATGACAGGGGAGTCAGCCTCATGAGCCGCTTCCATAATCGCCGTAACCTGTTCTAAGTTATTAACGTTAAAGGCCGGCAGGCCATAAGCATTTTCTGCCGCATGATCTAGGAGTTGTCGTAAGGATACTAAAGCCATGGTGTTCTCTTAATAAATATTGAATGAATAATGGTTAACTTACTTCACATGAATAATCTTGAGAGTATTGGTACCACCAGGTTCTCCCATAGGCTCACCCGAAGTCAACACCACGGTATCGCCTTTTTTGACTGCCCCAGATTTTTTCAAGCAAGCCTCTACCTCTTGCAAGGCGGTATCGCGATCTTTGGTGTAATCCAAGCCAATAGGTGTGACATTGCGATAAGTACTTAAAGCACGCTGAGTTGCAATCTTAGAGGTTAAGGCAAAAATCGGCACATGAATATTGTGACGGCTCATCCAAATCGGAGTTGAACCAGAATCTGTTAGTGCAGCAATCGCATTGGCATTCAAATGATGTGCAGTAAATAGCGCGCCCAATGCAATCGTTTGATCAATGCGGGTAAAGGTTTGATCTAAAAAGTCAGTGTCTAGCTTCACGGTGTCTGATTTCTCCGCCTCTACACAGATCTCTGCCATCGCTTTAATGGTCTGTACTGGGTAATTGCCAGCAGCTGATTCAGCTGAAAGCATGACAGCATCAGTGCCATCCAATACTGCATTAGCCACATCGCTCACTTCAGCACGTGTAGGTACTGGAGCATTGATCATCGACTCCATCATTTGGGTTGCAGTAATTGTAAATTTATCCGCCTCAAGTGCCCAAGCAATCATGCGTTTTTGCAAGGCAGGTACAGCTGCATTACCAACTTCAATTGCGAGGTCGCCGCGCGCAACCATAATCCCATCACTTTCCGCAATAATACTTCGCAGAGCTTTAGGCTCAATTGCTTCAGCTCGCTCTACTTTGGCAATGGTTCTCACTTTACCAACGCCATATTTAGCACTAGCAGCATCTGCCAACTTACGAGCGTAGATCATATCGGCGCCATCCTTAGGAAAGCTAATCGCCAAGAAATCAACACCCATAGCAATGGCTGCATCTAAGTCTGCAATATCTTTTTCAGTCAACGCTGGAGCCGTTAAACCGCCGCCAGCACGGTTAATACCCTTGTTATTTGACAGTGGGCCGCCTTGCTCTACCAGCGTAAAAATTTCTCCGCCCTTCACGCTCTCTACGCGGAGCACTACTAGTCCATCATTCAATAAAAGGCGATCCCCTGGCTTTACATCACTTGGCAGTTCTTTGTAATCAAGTCCTACGCGACTCTGATCACCCAACTGACATGCAACATCTAAAATAAATTTCTCACCCTCTTTAAGGAGAATTTTGCTCTCAGCAAATTTACCAACACGAATTTTTGGGCCTTGAAGATCGGCCATAATGCCAACTTCTTTACCCACTTCCGCAGAAATACTTCTTACGAGATCATGTCTTGCTTTGTGATCTGCTACCGTGCCATGGGAGAAATTCATGCGCACTACATCAACACCTGCCCGAATCATGTCACGCAATACTTCAGGCTTTTCTGAAGCAGGCCCTAAGGTTGCAATAATTTTAGTTGCTCTAAGCATAATTAGTCTTTCGCTCTTTCGGCTAGTACTGCAAAGGCTGGCAAGGTTTTACCTTCGAGGAATTCCAAGAAAGCACCCCCGCCAGTTGAGATGTAATCCACTTGATTTTCAATACCGTATTTCGCAATCGCTGCCAAAGTATCTCCCCCACCAGCAATCGAGAATGCAGGGGAGTGGGCGATGGCAGCAGCAAGCATTTTGGTCCCGCCCCCAAATTGATCAATTTCAAAGACGCCCAATGGACCATTCCAAACAATTGTGCCTGCGTGTGCGAGCATTGTAGAAAGACGAGCTGCAGTTTTAGGTCCGATATCTAAAATCATGTCATCTTCCGCGACTTGATCAGCTGCTACACGGTTTGCACGGGCTAATGGGGAAAGTTCATTAGCAACAACTACATCCTCAGGAATGGGCACATGGGCACCACGTTTTTCCATCAGATCCATAATTTCTCTAGCCTCTTGAACCAAATCTGGCTCAGCTAGTGATTTACCAATCGGTAAACCTTTAGCGAGCATAAAGGTATTAGCAATGCCGCCGCCCACAATTAACTCATCTACTTTTTCAGAAAGTGCTTTCAGTATAGTTAATTTGGAAGAAACCTTAGAGCCAGCAACAATCGCTACTAGCGGGCGCTTCGGACTTGCTAAGGCGCGACTTAAAGCGTCTAACTCAGCCGCCATTAATGGACCAGCACAAGCTACTGGTGCAAATTTAGCAACTCCATATGTAGTCGCTTCAGCACGATGCGCAGTACCAAATGCATCATTTACATAAACATCACATAAAGCAGCAATCTTTTTTGATAACTCTTCGCTATTCTTTTTCTCGCCCACATTTAAGCGACAGTTTTCTAGTAGCACTACTTCGCCTGGACTAACTTCAAAACCACCGTTTACCCAATTACTAATCAGTGGTACCTTGCGATTGAGCAAAGATGCAATGCGATTAGCTACTGGGGCCAAACTATCTTCCGGTTTAAATTGGCCTTCGGTTGGCCGGCCAAGATGAGATGTCACCATCACAGCTGCGCCAGCATCTAAACACATTTTCACCGCAGGCATCGAGGCCCGAATACGGGTGTCTTCGGTAATATTTCCCGCTTCATCTTGGGGCACATTCAGGTCAGCACGGATTAAAACCCGCTTTCCCTTCAATTGGCCTGATCGGGCCAATTCGCTCAAACGCTTAACTTTAAATAAGGATTCCGGCATGGGATTCGATTAATAGGGGTGGTTTATGGTGAATACTCCATTCTAAATCGTCTTACCCTCGACCCAAAGGATCTGAGCTAACAAGCTAGGCTACCCTGTTCTACAATAGGAGCTTGGACCTATTTTGGGTTTGGGGCTATAGGGTCCCTTGGCTAAAAGCCCCGATTAACCAGATTTAATGACACACAAAGGTAGAAAAAATGTCGATGTCCGACCGCGATGGCTTTATTTGGTCCGATGGGAAGCTCATTCCTTGGCGTGAGGCCAATATTCATGTGCTAACCCATAGTCTTCACTACGGCATGGGCGTTTTTGAAGGTATTCGTGCCTATAAAACCCCTCAAGGCACAGCGATTTTTCGTCTTCCTGAGCATGTTAAGCGCCTCTTTAATGGGACCAAGATCTTCCAGATGAACATGCCTTATAGCCCAGAGGAAATCACCAAAGGCATCATCGATGTGGTCAATAGCAATAAGTTAGAGGCTTGCTATATCCGCCCAATTATCTTTATTGGCTCCCAAAAACTAGGAATTTCTCCTAAGGGGAACACGATCCATACAGCGATTGCTGCTTGGGAATGGGGTGCATACTTAGGCGAAGATGGTCTCAATAAAGGTATCCGTGTCAAAACCTCCTCTTTTACCCGCCACTTTGTGAACTCCTCACTTGTTCGCGCTAAAGCATCTGGCTACTACATCAACTCGATTTTGGCCAATCAAGAAGTTACCGCTAATGGATATGACGAAGCTTTATTGCTAGACACTGAGGGTTATGTCTCTGAAGGTTCTGGCGAAAACATTTTTATGGTCAGTGATGGCATTGTTTATACCCCTGATTTAGCCTCTTGCTTAGATGGCATTACCCGTGACTCCATTATTGATATCGTTAAAGATCTTGGTCTTGAGCTACGTGAAAAACGCATCACTCGTGATGAGATCTACTCAGCCGATGAAGCCTTCTTCACTGGTACTGCTGCTGAAGTCACACCAATCCGCGAACTGGATGATCGCACTATTGGTGATGGTAAGCGCGGTCCAATCACTGAAAAAATTCAGAAGACGTATTTTGATGCTGTTTATGGCAGAAACGATAAATACAAATCTTGGCTTACTTACGTTAAGTAATTTCTTTAGCAATCAGGAAAAAGAAATATGGCAGATGCTCAAGTTGTAATGGTTAATGGTAAAGATTTGCCATTACATTGCCCAACTAATAAAACCCCTGCATGGAATTTGCATCCGCGGGTATTTTTAGACATCACTGAAACTGGGGAAGCGAAGTGCCCATATTGTGGCGCTGACTACAAGCTTATTCCTGGTACTGAGCCACACGGACACTAGGACTTATCGGCATCTTACTATTAGGTGCTGACTCGGGATACCTCATATGCAAAGTATTCTGATCATTGCCCCAAACTGGATTGGGGATGCTGTCATGACCCAGCCTTTATTGGCGAGTCTCAAAAAAAAATACCCAGACTCTCATATCGATGTACTCGCCAGCACTTGGGTTGCGCCTATCTATCGCGCTTGCTCTGAAGTAAACCAAGTCATTGAAGCAAAGTTTGAGCATCAACAACTTCAATGGAATTTGCGCAAACAAATAGCAGCAGAATTAAAAGCAAAAAAATACCAGGCCTGCTTTGTTTTACCTAATAGCTTCAAGTCTGCAATCATTCCATGGTTAGCTAATATTCCCTTTCGAATTGGCTATCGCGGAGAAATGCGCTTTGGTTTAATTAATCTAGCGCTAGATAATCCAAGCAAAATGAATCGCCCCCCGATGGTGGAGCACTACTTGGCACTTAGCCAGCTTCTCAAAGAAGAGACCTCTCCGTTTAACGCTGTAACGCCTCAGTTAAATGTTTCCCTCTCCGCAAAGCAGGTAGTACTAAATAAACTTCAAACTAGTAATATCAAAAGTGACTCTATTTACGTGTTGTGCCCAGGGGCAGAGTATGGCCCAAGCAAACGGTGGCCCACTGAGTACTTTGCAACACTAGCTAGCCGCCTTGTTTCAGAAAATCCGAACAATCAAGTCATTTTGCTAGGCAGCAAGGGTGATGATATTTTTGGTCAGCAAATTCTTGCGCAAGTAGATCAAAATTCTTGTATTCATAACTGGTGTGGCAGCACTACCTTAGATGAGGCTATTGCTCTAATTGGGATGAGTAAGGCAGTAATCAGCAATGATTCTGGACTCATGCATATTGCAGCGGCCTTAAAAGTCCCTCAAGTAGCGATCTTTGGATCAAGTGACCCAGCCCATACTCCGCCCTTATCGAATCAGGCTAAAGTTATCTGGCTCGATTTGCCTTGTAGTCCATGCCATAAAAGGGAGTGTCCCTTGGGTCACCTCCGGTGCTTAAATGACATCCTACCAGAACAAGTATTCGCTACACTCAATACATTCAATGAATGATCTTGAGAAAATAAGCTATGACTAAACTTGCCAGACTCTTTCACAATGCCGATGAAGTAGTGGAAGCATGGCGCGATGCGCTACGCCATCGGGATGTGCAGGGTGCCCTAGATATTTGGTTGGATGATGACTCGATTACCTGCGTGCTTCCAGAAGGCCATCGCCTCAGTGGTCATGCAGAAATTCG
>CANHLB010000040.1 GCA_947461335.1 Burkholderiaceae bacterium
AACTAGCGACAGTAACCCTCCATGTTGGAGCGGGAACCTTTACCCCTGTCCGAGAAGAAGATCTTTCTAAACACAAAATGCATCATGAGTGGTTCTCAATTCCAGAGCACACTTTGCAAGCGATTGAGGAAACCAAAAAAATTGGCGGAAGGGTGATTGCAGTAGGTACCACTAGCCTTAGAGCCCTAGAGAGCCATGCCCTTAGCCAGGAGAGAAGTGGCGATACCAACCTTTTTATCACCCCCGGCTTTGTGTTCAAAACCGTCGATTGTTTGCTAACCAACTTTCATCTGCCAAAATCTACCCTATTAATGTTGGTAAGTGCTTTTGCAGGCATGGACAATATTCGTTCAGCATACCAACATGCCATTGATCAGAAGTATCGTTTCTTTAGTTACGGAGATGCGATGTTTCTTTGCCGACTTGAGAATACAAAGCCATGACCAAACCTATTCACTTTAATATATTGGCGCGTGACTCCCAAAGTCCTGCTCGTCTTGGTCAACTGGATCTTCCACACGGCAGCGTACAAACACCAATCTTTATGCCCGTTGGAACTTATGGCACCGTGAAAGCAATGACTCCACGCGATTTGCATGAAGCCAAAGCGCAAATTATTTTAGGCAACACATTCCATTTATGGTTAAGACCAGGCTTAGATGTGATTAAAAAGCATGGTGGCTTACATCGCTTTATGGCTTGGGACAAGCCCATCCTGACTGATTCTGGTGGCTTCCAAGTATTTAGCTTAGGCGCATTGCGCAAGATCTCTGAAGAAGGCGTCACTTTTGCCTCCCCGATTAATGGCGACAAACTATTTATGTCGCCAGAAGTGTCGATGGAAATTCAGGCAGTGTTAAATAGTGATGTTGCTATGCAGTTTGATGAATGCACCCCTTACGAAATCAAAGGTCAGCCCACATCAGAAAAAACGGTGAGAGCCTCACTCGAAATGTCACTTCGCTGGGGTGACCGATCCCTAAAGCGCTTTAGAGAACTTCATACTGGTAATGGTCTATTTGGCATCGTTCAGGGAGGCATGTTTGAAAATTTACGTGAGTTCTCTTTAGATGCGGTCAGTCAGCAGGGTTTTGATGGCATTGCTATTGGAGGCCTCTCTGTTGGGGAGCCCAAACCTGAATTCGAACGTATTCTGAATTTCACTGCACCAAAACTGCCGGAACATCTTCCGCACTACCTCATGGGTGTGGGTACTCCAGAAGACCTGATTTTGGGTGTCAGCCTAGGCATCGATATGTTTGATTGTGTAATGCCCACCCGTAATGCACGCAATGGGTGGCTATTTACCCGTTTTGGCGATCTCAAATTACGCAATTCAGGCTACAAGGATGATGATCGCCCTGTAGACCCCACCTGTACCTGCTATACCTGCCAAAACTTCACCAGATCCTATCTAAATCACCTCCAAAAGGCGAATGAGATTCTAGGATCCCAGCTCAATACCATCCATAACCTCTCCTATTACCTGCAATTAATGGCTGAGGTCAGAGAGGCCCTGAGTAAGGATCGTTTTAGCGCCTATCGGGAAGAATTCCAGAATAATCGCCAGCGTGGCGTTGAACCTGGGCAGGATTAATAGCCCTATAGGGAGGTATACCCCTTTAAATCATCTTCAAAGCCCTACACAGTTTAGAATTGCGGGTTTACGGCTTTACTTAAAAGTCTAAAACTTGAGCAGTTTCCAAATAGTCTTTAACGGAGGTTTTGTATGTGGATTACTAACGCTTTTGCCCAAGCTCCTGCTGCGGGTGCAGATTCTGGTGGCTTGATGAGCTTCCTTCCTTTGGTTTTGATGTTTGCTGTTCTGTACTTCATCATGATTCGCCCTCAGATGAAACGTCAAAAAGAAACTAAGGCGATGCTCGAAGCTTTATCCGTTGGCGATGAGGTTGTGACCGTTGGCGGCATCATGGGCAAAGTCACTGCGCAAAAAGATGCCATAGTAACTGTTGAAATTTCTGCGGGCACTGAAGTACAAATGCAAAAAGCTGCCATCACTACAGTACTACCAAAAGGTACGCTGAAGTCCGCTTAATGTGTTTGTTTACTAAGTCTTACTAAAAGCATCTCAATATGAATCGCTATCCTCTCTGGAAATATGTAGTTATCGCCTTTGCCTTATTGATCGGCGGACTATATTCCTTGCCTAATTTTTATGGTGAGGCTCCAGCGGTTCAGATCTCGTCCGCCAAACCAACTATCAAGGTTGATTTGGCGACACAGTCTCGAGTGGAAAAGATTTTGACTGATGCCAGCATCAGCAATACTGGCGTCTTCTTTGATAACACCAGCAATGTTGGATCCATCAAAATCCGGTTTAACAATACTGATATTCAACTACGTGCCCGAGATTTATTGCAACAGAAGTTAAATGTTGATCAAAATGATCCTAATTTCACGGTTGCCTTGAATCTGCTTTCCAATACGCCCGATTGGTTACATGCCATTAATGCACTTCCAATGCCCCTGGGTCTCGATTTGCGTGGTGGCGTCTACTTCTTGCTGCAAGTAGACATGAAGGGGGCTGTACAGAAGAAAGTGACTGCTTTAGCCGGAGATATTCGTGCGCAGCTTCGTGATAAAAATATTCGCCATCAAGGGATTGATCGTGGTCCTGACAACATCACCATTACTTTCGGTAGCACTGAGGATGCAGAGGCTGCTCGCTCATTACTCAATACTGCTCAACCTGAGCTTACTTGGCAGATTAAACCTACTGGTCTGTCGCCAAAGTTATTTGGTGAATTTAAGCCAACTGCTTTAAAAGAAATTCAAGATAGTGCGGTTAAACAAAACATCATTACCTTGAATAAACGCGTAAATGAATTAGCAGTTAAAGAGCCGGTTATTCAGCAGCAGGGTGCTGAGCGTATCGTGGTACAACTTCCCGGAGTACAAGATACTGCTCGTGCTAAAGATATTATTGGTCGTACAGCCACCCTCGAATCACGTTTGGCTGATCCAACTGTTTCAACTATTGGCATTGGCGAAACTCCACCCCCTGGGATGGACACATTCCGTTTTGGTGAAAACCGTTTAGGCGTATTTAAAAAGTCGGTCATTTTCAGCGGTGATCGCATTACTGATGCTAGTGCTGGCTTTGATCAAAACCAGCGCCCTGCTGTCAACATCTCCCTCGATGCAGCCGGTGGGCGTGTCATGCAAGAAGTCACCCGTGAAAACATTGGCAAGCCAATGGGTATGATTTTGTTTGAAAAAGGTAAGGGTGAAGTTCTGACGATTGCTACTATTCAAAGTGAATTTGGGGCTAAGTTTCAAATAACAGGTCAACCAAGCACGGCAAGTGCAAACGACTTAGCGCTCTTACTTCGTGCTGGATCCCTAGCAGCACCTATGGAAATTATTGAAGAGCGTACGATTGGCCCAAGCTTAGGCGCTGAGAATATTGAAAAGGGCTTTACATCCCTCATGATTGGCTTTGGTGCCATTGCTATTTTCATGATGTCCTACTACTTATTGTTTGGCACTTTCTCGGTCATTGCTTTAGCGGTCAACTTGCTATTGCTCATCTCAGTGCTCTCAATGTTACAAGCTACCCTTACTCTTCCGGGTATTGCTGCTATGGCCTTAGCACTTGGTATGGCAATTGACTCAAACGTCCTGATTAACGAACGTATTCGTGAAGAGTTGCGTAATGGCGCTTCACCACAAACTGCAATTGCAGTTGGTTTTGATAAAGCTTGGGCAACCATCTTAGACTCTAATGTGACTACTTTAATTGCAGGTCTTGCCTTGCTCGCTTTTGGCTCAGGTCCAATCAAAGGCTTTGCAGTTGTTCATTGCCTAGGCATTCTGACTTCAATGTTCTCAGCTGTTTTCTTCTCGCGTGGTCTTGTCAATCTCTGGTACGGTAGAAATAAGAAGATTCAAAAGCTCGCAATTGGCCAAGTTTGGCGCCCAAAGGAGAAATAAGCCATGGAATTTTTCCGCATCAAAAAAGATATTCCCTTTATGCGCCATGCATTGGTGCTCAATGCGATTTCTTTAATCACCTTCTTAGCAGCAGTCTTCTTCTTGTGGCACAACGGTCTGCATCTCTCCATTGAATTTACTGGCGGCACTGTAATGGAAGTGAGTTACCCTCAAACCGCTCCACTAGAGTCTATTCGCACTAAAGTTGAGAAACTCGGATATACCGATACCCAGATACAAAACTTTGGTAGCTCTCGTGATGTGATGATTCGCTTACCTTTGCAAAAAGATCTTGAAGGTAAGGTGATTTCCTCAGCCGATCAAAGCATTTCAGTCATGCAAGTCCTTGACCCAAGCACTTCTGGTGCAAAACTGCAACGGGTTGAGTTTGTAGGCCCACAGGTTGGGCGCGAGCTAGCAATAGATGGATTAATGGCCTTGCTATTTGTCATCATTGGCATCGTGGTTTACCTCTCTTTCCGCTTTGAGTGGAAGTTTGCAGTTGCCGGCATCATCGCAAACTTGCATGATATTGTGATCATTCTAGGCTTCTTCGCCTTCTTCCAATGGGAGTTCTCCCTCTCAGTCTTAGCGGCAGTACTTGCGGTTCTAGGTTATTCCGTAAATGAATCTGTGGTGATCTTTGACCGTATTCGAGAAAACTTCCGCAAGTATCGCAAGATGAATACGCGTGAGATTATCGATAACGCCATTACTAGCACCATTAGTCGTACCGTCATTACTCACGGTAGTACTGAGATGATGGTTCTCGCAATGCTGATCTTTGGTGGTCCAACACTCTTCTACTTTGCATTGGCCTTAACTATTGGCATTCTGTTTGGTATCTACTCTTCAGTATTCGTAGCTGCAGCTCTAGCAATGTGGCTAGGAGTAACTCGTGAAGACTTAGTGAAGGGTGATAAAAAGCCTGATGACAATACTCGCAATGATGATCCCAACTTCGGGGCACGCGTTTAACTAAGTCGACTTTATTTAAGAGTAAAGTGTTGTTGGTCAAGGGCAGCAAGAATTTTCTTGGTTGCGCCTTGATGTTCAATTGAATACGTCTTTGCTGCCTGACTCATAGTCACAAGCTCAGCAGGATTTAAGAGCAATGATTGAAGAGCCTTCATCAAGGCAGTGGACTCACCTAATAGTAAATCTCCCTCAATCTGTTTTGCTGCACCAGTCTGGATTGCATCCAAAGCGGCCTGCTGAAAGTTATAAGTGTGCTCTCCTAAGAGAACGGGACATCCTGCTGCACAAGCTTCAATCAGATTTTGGCCCCCAAATGGCAATAGGCTGCCACCCATTACTACTAAATCGGCAGCGCTGTAATACATCGGCATCTCCCCCATGGAGTCGCCTAAGACTACCTCTATTCCATTGCAGTCTTTAGGAACCCCTGACCATTCAGTACGACGGCGAAACTTCAAACCAGCAGAAAGAATTTGGTCTGCCACTTCTGAGAATCGTTCAGGATGACGCGGCACCAAGCAAAGCAGAGGTTGAACTGCAAAAGCATTACTGAGCAGTAAATCTTTCCAGGCTTTAAGAATTATTTCTTCTTCACCGTCACGGGTACTAGCAGCACAGACCATTAAACGATGAATGTTGTGGAGATCTTGTTGCCAAACTTTTCCTTCTTGAACTAGCTTTGGATCAAGCGGCACATCAAACTTGAGATTACCTACGACATCCACATTTTTTACACCCAGACTACGATAGCGCTGGGCATCGAACTCTGTTTGGGCCAAGATGCCTGCAAAAGCTTGGAATAATGCACGCCCTGCTTTGCCAAATTGATTCACTCGACGTGCACTTCTACTTGAGAGACGGGCATTCACTAAGAATAAGGGTGGGCCAATTTCTGCACAGCGAAAGACAACTGTTGGCCAAGCTTCTGTTTCCATAAAGAGTCCAAGCTTAGGCTTAAAGGTCTTTAAAAAATGTTCAACCGGCCAACAAAGGTCATAGGGCAAATACACCTGACGAATCTGCCCTGCAGCAATAGCCTTACTAAAGAGCTGCTTGCCTGTTCGACGACCATTTAAGGTCATATGGGTGAGCAAAATAGTTTCGCCACGTGCAAGATAAGCGTCAATTAATGGTTGAGCAGCACGAGTCTCGCCTACCGAAACCGCATGAATCCAAATCGAGCCGGAAGGAATGGGTTTGTCATATCCAAAACCAAGACGCTCTGGAATGTGATGCAGATATGCAAAGGAGTGGCGTGCACGCCAAGCTAATCGGACAAAGGCCAGTGGCAACAAAAGATGCCATAGCAGTTGATAAACAGCAAACCAGATTCGGGGACGCGCTCCGTATTCTGAATTGGAGTTCACACTCACTTTTTGAGACGTTCGGCCAATTCGACCGCCTTACCTAAATATGTAGATGGAGTCATTGCCAGTAAACGGGCTTTTGCATCATCTGGAATTTTTAAACCACGTATAAAGTTTTGCAAATCTGCTTGATTAATCCCTTTGCCACGAGTCAATTCTTTTAACTGCTCATAGGGGTTCTCTATTCCATAACGACGCATCACCGTTTGAACTGGCTCAGCTAATACTTCCCAGCATTGATCTAAGTCTGCAGCAATCGCTGCGTGATTGACTTCTAACTTACTAAGACCACGAAGAGCGCTGTCGTAAGCCAATACGCTATGTCCAAAAGCTGGGCCTAAATTACGCAATACAGTTGAATCAGTTAGGTCACGCTGCCAACGAGAGATTGGTAGTTTTTCTGCAAGATGCCGTAGCAAAGCATTAGCTACTCCCAAGTTACCTTCAGAGTTTTCAAAATCGATTGGGTTGACTTTATGCGGCATAGTCGATGAACCAATCTCACCAGCCTTAGTTCGCTGCTTAAAGTAGCCAATGGAAATATAAGCCCAGAAGTCACGGTCCATATCCAAGAGAATCGTGTTCGCGCGGGCAATGGCATCAAACAGCTGAGCCATACCGTCGTGTGGCTCAATTTGTATGGTGTAAGGATTGAAAACCAAGCCTAAGCGCTGCTCTACTACATTCTTAGAGAAGCTCTCCCAATCAAAGTCAGGATAAGCAGAGATGTGTGCGTTGTAGTTACCCACTGCGCCATTCATTTTGCCAAGCAATGGAGCGGCAGCAATGGAATCAATGGCACGCTCTAAACGTTTAGCAATGTTAGCGATCTCTTTACCCAATGTGCTTGGTGAAGCGGGCTGACCATGGGTACGAGATAATAATGGCACCTTGGCGTGTTCAATTGCTAAGTCAGTTAAGACAGCAAGTACTTTTCTGAGTTGTGGCAGCAATACCTCATCGCGCGCCCCACGCAACATCAAACCATGTGAGGTGTTATTAATATCTTCTGAAGTACAGGCAAAGTGAATAAACTCACTGGCTTTTAATAAATCTGGTCTTCCAGCTACTTTTTCTTTTAAGAAATATTCAACGGCTTTGACATCATGATTTGTAACGGCTTCGATGTCTTTAATACGCTGCGCATCGACATCAGAAAAATTTTCTGGGAGTGAAAGCAAAAAGGCTTCATCAGCAGCATTGATTTTGGGTACATCGGGTAAACCTGCAGATGCCAAAGCTAATAACCAATGAATCTCTACCAATACTCGCTGGCGCATAAAAGCCGCCTCAGAAAGCCAAGGACGTAAAGCATCAAGCTTTCCGGCATAACGGCCATCTAATGGAGAAAGGGCACTTAGGGTAGAAAGCGGCTGGCTCACAAATATTGCCTTTTCATTGAACTTATCTATAAAACCTAATTTTAATGCGTTCTGGGGTCAAGCACGCCATCTCCAGGATCGCTATACTGCACCCTATGAAACTTATCGGATCCCTTACCAGCCCCTATGTACGTAAAGTACGCATTGTTTTTTCAGAGAAAAAGGTCGATGTTGACCTTGAATTAGAGAATGTCTGGGCCGCTGATACCAAAATAGCTGCCTCAAACCCCCTTGGGAAGGTTCCCTGCCTCATTCTGGACGATGGAGGGGCTATCTTTGACTCTCGAGTCATCGCTGAATATGCTGATGCCCTGAGCCCCGTGAGTAAGCTTATTCCAGCCGATAACCGCGAGCGTGCGTCGGTCAAAACTTGGGAGGCTTTGGCCGATGGCGTGATGGACGCTGGAATTTTGGCTCGTTTAGAGCGTACTTGGCGCCCAGCGAACGAACAAAGTTCGGCCTGGGTAGATCGCCAAATGGGCAAGATTGCAAATTCCCTACGCCAAATGTCTGAGGGCCTTGCTGGAAATGCATGGTGTCATGGCAACCAAATGACCTTAGCCGATGTAGCTGTTGGATGCGCTCTGGGATATTTATTATTCCGCTTTCCAGATATTCAATGGCAAGCACAGTATCCAAACTTAGATCGCCTCTACCAGAAATTATTACAGCGGCCTTCATTTATTGAAACTGAACCACCAGCAGCCTAATGCGAATGGCGTTTAGGCGGAAATAATTCCACCGCCTAAACAAATTTCACCGTCATATAAAACGGCAGACTGTCCTGGTGTCACTGCCCACTGTGCATCAGGAAAATTCAAACTGAAATTCAAAGGTGCGGCACCTGTATTTAATACGCATGCTGAATCTGCTTGGCGATAACGCGTCTTAGCAGAATAATTTCCAGGGGTGGGCATAGTGCCTGCAACCCAGCTTGCATCAATAGCCTCTAGCGTATTGGCCAATAACCACGGGTGCTCATGGCCTTGCGCTACATATAAAGTGTTATTTGCCATATCTTTACGCGCCACATACCAAGCATCGCCATTACCGTCTTGGCTGCCGCCCAAACCGATTCCTTTGCGCTGACCTAAGGTGAAAAAAGCTAAGCCCATATGCTCTCCAAGGGTCTTTCCATCAGGCGTTTTAATGGGCCCAGGTGTACGAGGTAAGTAGCGGTTCAAGAACTCTCTAAAAGGTCGCTCTCCAATAAAGCAAATTCCGGTGCTATCTTTTTTGCGTGCATTGTGTAAACCAATTTTTTCAGCAATCTTGCGCACTTCTATTTTTGGAATTTCACCCAAAGGAAACAAAACATTTGCCAATTGATCCTGCGTTAAGCGATGCAAAAAATAACTTTGGTCTTTGCTTGCATCCAGGGCTTTTAACAATTGCACTTTGCCACCTTCGTGGCGGACTCTAGCGTAGTGACCAGTGGCAATAGAGTCAGCCCCCAAACTCATCGCATGATCTAAAAAAGCTTTGAACTTAATTTCCGCATTGCAAAGTACGTCAGGGTTTGGCGTTCGCCCTGCAGCGTATTCCTTTAAAAAGTCGGCAAATACGCGTTCACGGTATTCAGCTGCGAAATTGACTGCCTCAACATCGATTCCAATCAAATCGGCTACTGAGACAACATCGAGCCAATCCTGGCGGGCAGAGCAATATTCATCGTTATCGTCATCTTCCCAATTCTTCATAAAAAGGCCAATAACTTCATGCCCTTGCTCCTTAAGCATCCAGGCTGCTACTGACGAATCTACCCCTCCAGACATGCCAATAACGACTTTCTTGGGCTTTTTAGGGGTGCTTGGTGAAGAATTGGGCTGGCTCATCAAAAAAATGCGAAAATACTTTATAGACAGATAGACCCCATTGTAGAAGTCTCAACCAGACTTCGCATGATTTTAGGCAAAACCATAGCCGGCAGACCTGGGGGCTCACTAAATAGGTAAAACCTAGCCTGTTTATCTATAAAATAGACTTTTAAAAATTTTGCTTTTGGAGACATGCCATGCGCATAGGAGTGCCGCTGGAAACAAGGCCTGGGGAAACTCGAGTAGCCGCAACACCTGAAACTGTAAAGAAACTGATCGGCCAAGGTCATACTGTCGTCATTCAAAAAGACGCTGGTGTGAAAGCTAGTCAACCAGACTCTGCTTATGAAGCAATGGGAGCTACTATTGGTAGCGCTGCTGATGCATTTGGGGCAGAGATTGTTCTAAAGGTGCGCGCTCCAGAATCTGCTGAACTTAAACAAATTAAATCTGGCTCCGTTTTGATTGGAATGCTCGATCCATTTGATAACGACATGATTGCCGCAATGGCCGCACAAGGTATCACAGCGTTCTCATTAGAAGCTGCGCCTCGTACTACGCGCGCACAGAGCATGGACGTCCTATCTTCACAAGCAAATATTGCTGGCTACAAATCAGTCATGGTTGCTACCAATGAATATCAACGCTTTATGCCAATGCTCATGACTGCCGCGGGTACTGTGAAAGCAGCGCGCGTATTAATTTTGGGCGCCGGGGTTGCAGGTCTTCAAGCCATCGCCACTGCTAAACGTTTAGGTGCTGTGATTGAGGCATCTGATGTTCGTCCAGCTGCTAAAGAACAGATTGAATCTTTGGGTGCAAAGTTTGTTGATGTTCCTTATGAAACTGATGAAGAACGTGAAATCGCCAAAGGTGTTGGTGGCTATGCCCGCCCTATGCCAGAAGCTTGGATGAAACGTCAAGCAGCCTTAGTTGCCGAACGCGCCCAACAAGCTGACATTGTGATTACTACTGCATTGATTCCGGGTCGTAAGCCACCGGTGCTCTTGCATAGTGACACCGTTGCCAAGATGAAACCGGGCTCTATCGTGATTGATATTGCTGCAGGTAAAGGTGAGAATGGTTCTGGTAA
>CANHLB010000041.1 GCA_947461335.1 Burkholderiaceae bacterium
CATTATTGGTCTCGCTTCGATAGCATTGCTTTTTTCATTGGTGAGATTTTTGGAGGCCCTTGGTCTTTATTTCGATAAAACTTGGGCCGAGGGTATGGTGATAGTGACAAGCCTGGTATCTTTTTTAATTTTAGGCTCGCAATTATTAGTCCGTTTTGACTTGGTGCTGATGATTCTTCTGATTATTAATATCGGAGTGCTGGCTTACTTATCGATGGTACTTTTGTATAAAAGACGCCGTACTTCAAACTAAACCAATTTCAGATGTATTTTGGAGCAAAAAATAAACTGATCCTTGTGACCAACGAATTACAAGATTTTCAGCTAAATGCGTTCCCATAAAAATGAATTCACAATTTCTGTTCCTCACTTTCTTTGCTGTTAGCGTAGTGAGTGGGCTATTGACTTTTTTAGCAGTCCCATTTTTTTGGGTACGCAAAGATTCACGACTGTATATTTGGATGCTCTGTAATTTGTTATATAGCATTGGCTCATCTGCAATTGCATTACAGCTTCTAAATGCACCTGAGCTGTCACCATTTGATATGGACAATAAGCTGATTGCGATTTCTCAGATTCTAAGATTTTATAGCGCTATTGGCATAGTTTTATTCGTGCGATCATTTTCCCAAAAGTCTTTTTTTAAAGTATCGACAGTTAAGATTTTCTTAGCCATCTTGATACTGAGTATTTTTTCCACTTTTATAATTGCTCCTCATGTTCCAGCAGAATTTAAGGGGGCGGTCGTCGCAAGCTTTTGGGTGATGTTTCAAATTATCTGGCTTTTATATGAGCTGTATTTGATCAAAAAATCTGGCACATATCAAAACAGTTTTTCTCTAAGATTGTTTCTCATTCTTACTTGCTGCATGTTTGCGATCAACCTATACTTAGTGATGGCAACTGTTGTAGCCTACTTCAATCTCTTGCCAGCGCTCAATTTCACCGCGGCAGATATCCAACCTCTCGTCTTTTCAACAAGACTGTTAACGAATGTATTGAGTTCAATATGTTTTATTTTGGCATTTATGCTCTGGGTAGAGGGTCACTCAGACCTAGCGGTTCAGTCGAAATCCGATGCATTAAGAATTTCCAATCTTTTGGTAGAAAAAGATCTCCTGATCAATAACCTTGCAAATGCTAATGCGCTGGTAGAGTCGGGGGCATTGGCTGCAGGCCTAGCACATGAACTAAATCAACATCTTGCCCGTATTCAGTTAAATGCTGAGCAGGCTGTTAGTAGAGTTAGTCGGGATAAATATGACGCAGAGTTAGTACAGTCTTTAGAACGTATAGCTCAAGCAAATCAACAGGCTGCAAAGTTAATCCTGAGTCTAAAAAAGATTTTTAGAAACCCGCATGAGAAAAAAACTCCGATTAGGTTAGATGAGGTTACGCTTGAGGTTGCCGAGCTTTATAAAGATCGTCTTAAGAAGTCACATATTGAGCTAGATTTAAATCTCAGCACGACTAAAGAGGTGGCATTTATCGATTCTCTGATAAGGCAGGTTTTATCCAACTTGATTTCAAATGCAATCGAATCTTTAGATAGCTCTACTCAGCTCAATAAGAGGATTTCAATTAGTCTATCCGAATCTACTTCTGATGTGAAATTAGAGGTTTTTGATAATGGACCTGGAATTCATCCTGGCAAAGAGCATGCTTTATTTGAAATCTTCCAAACTACTAAAAAGGAGGGGACTGGCATAGGACTATGGCTATGTAAGCACGTTGTCGAGGCTGAGGGCGGCAAGATCTACGCCCGATCGCCAGCAACGGGCGGTGCTATTTTTACTGTCCAAATCCCTGCTTAATTGCACTATCCTTCATTCGTAGGATATAAAACGGCTTCATAGAAGATAGAATTGAATATAAATCATTGAACTCACGCCTAAATTTCAAGTGCTGAATAGAGCCAACAATTCCCAAAAACATGTCTTTTTAATTGAAGATCATGATGAATTGCGTGACGATCTCACACGTATTCTGCAGTTTGTGGGTTATGTAGTTCATCCATTCCCAGATCCTGTTCAGTTTCTGGAATACCCCAAGCATTTAGCTCCGGCTGCAGTGGTTTCTGATATGCGTATGCCCCATATGACGGGTATTGAATTGCAGGAGAGGCTCAAAGAATTGGGACGCACTATGCCTATGGTCATTATTAGTGGTGAGAGTACGGATCAGCAAATTATTACTGCGCTTAAAAATGGTGCAATTGATTTCTTACTCAAGCCATTTACTCGAGAGAGCTTATTGGCAGCTGTTGCAAAGGGTATTGAGATGGATTCAGCAGCCATGCAAGATGTCATTCGAGTCAGTGAATTCAATGAAAAGCTAAAGATACTATCCCCTCGTGAGCGTCAGGTCTTTCAGCTACTATCGCAGGGCTTCAGTAATAAAGAATTAATGGAGAATCTCAATATCTCACTACCTACGGTAAAACAATATAAGTCTGAGGTGATGTACAAACTGCGGCTTCGTTCTTTATCTGAGCTTATTGCCTTGAGTGCACAAAGCTAAGAGGCCATTTTCTTGTCTAGAGTGAAGTAAATTACTTAGCATCCTCCTTTCGAAGGAATTACAGCCCTTTTTTTTAGTAATTTGTACTGATACGATAATTCTGTTATTTAAATTTTTAGCGATCTTGCATCTATTAACTGAGGAATTTATATGCACCAAGCATCATCCATGAAACACTTGCGCTCAATTTATGTTGGACTCGGTACCGTTGTATTAATGGGCTTAATTTCTTGTAGTGGAGGGGGTGATAGCACTACCTCATCTCCAGCAACCATTACCTACACGACGATTAATTCTTCGACTTCAAGCGCGAACATCACTAGTTTGACGGGTATTCGGGGTGTGAGTAATTCAAGCAATGTTTACATCACTGGAGCAGCAGTCACTTCAAGCGGTATTTACAGTAATCAACTCTATGTTGGCCCTATTACTGGTGGCGGTACTTATTACACGCTGAACGTTCCCGGATCAAATAGTAGTACTAATTCTTATAGTGCTGACAATTGGTTAGATACGCAAGTAAAGGTTGTAGGAAGCTCAGTCATCGATGGTGTAACAAAAGGATTTTTATACCAAGGCCCAGTGACAAATAATAATGGCCTGGGTACTGTGGGAACAGCACCATGGTATGACATTTCTTTTAGCAAGAATGGCACTGTGTATAACAGCATTCCTCATAGTGTAATGAATAACATTGTTGTGGGTGGATATCAGAAGGCACTCATCAGTGCTTATATATGTGACATCACTACTGCAGCCGCCCCTGTTTGTGATGATATGAGCGCAGCTTTTGCCAGCCTTCCGTTCGTGCCAGCAAGTACATCCGCATATGGTGTTTGGTGGAACGGTGGAACAAGCTACACCATAGTAGGGGGATATAGTAGCGTTATTAGTTCTGAGAGTAGTGGTCCTGGTAAGGTAGGCGTAACAGGATATATCGTAGATTACGATTCTTCCTCAAAAACTTGGACGCATTTCACTAAGCTCAATTGGATGAATGGTACTACTGGAGCACTTGGCACTCACTTTGAAGGTATTACGATTGATCTAACCAAGGGTGGTTATAACTTGGCAGGAGAAGGAATTATGCCTAATGGCACAATTCCTGTAGGTTTGGCCCACGTTACCAGGACTGCAGATGGTGGCTTTACGACAAGCCCAACATGGGTCGCCGTCAGCTATCCAAATGCCACTGTCACTACTGCTGATACGGTTTACCAGAATAATATCTTGGGAATTTATCAACCTGGGGTCCAACCTGTGAATGGATATGTGGCCAATATTCCAACTAGTCTTTATTAATCTTACGTTAAACCACTCTTTAGAGTGGTTTAACACATGCTAAGATATTGAAAACATTATACCTTTCAAATCATTTTTAGCCTCGATCCCCAATCATGACTTCTAATCGAGTTTCTTTCCGCCGTTTCATTACTCTCGCATTCATAGCGGTTTTATCTATGGGTTTAGTTGCTTGCGGCGGAGGTAGTAGTAGCACTAGTAGCAGCGCGACATCTTCAAGCACAACACCAAGCACTTACTATGTAGTGAGTACCTTGAATGATTCGGGAACTGGCTCCCTAAGAGCAGCGATAAGCTCAGTCAATAGCGCTGCTTCATCACAATATTCCGGTATTACATTTTCTGTGACTGGAGTTATTACTCTAGCCAGTGATCTGCCGGCGATTACTAATAAAGTACTGATTGATGGAACTACAGCTCCTGGATATGTGGCAGGTAATACTACTACTGCTCCACTGGTTGCCGTCAACTTTAATAATTCAGCCTCGGGATTTAATTTCAATAGTGGATCAGCTGGCTCTGCTATCTCTGCTCTATCGATTTATGGATCGACATCAAACGGAATTACATTAAATGCTAGCAATATCGCCTTATTAAGCAACTATATTGGTTTAAACCTGAGTGGCGCGGCTGGCGGCAATGCAAAGAATGGTATCTATATTTCTTCTACCTCAATAAATAATGTGATTGGCACGAACCCTAAGAGTATTTCTGGGCTTTATTCAAATGTTATTTCTGGAAATACACTTAACGGCATTCAGATATATGGCAGTACCGGTAATAAGATTCAAGCCAACGCCATTGGAACTAACCCAGCTGGAACTGCCGCTATCAGCAATAAAAACAACGGCATCTGGGTGACTTATTACGCTGAGCAAAACACCATTGGTGGAACAGCTTACTACGATGCAGCGACTGGTCAAACCAACAATCCTACTGGCAATAAAGGAACGGTTCCAATTGTTTCAATTGCTCCCCCATTAGGCAACCTCATTTCTGGCAATACTCAGAACGGAGTGCTGATTGATTCCTATTCAGAGCTAACAGTTCTGAGCGGTAACTTTATTGGTACGAATAATGTTGGAACTTCAGCCATAGGAAATGGCTTGGATGGTGTCAATATTAGCTTTGCAAATAATAACCAGCTCATTGGCTGTACATTTCAAGATAATCCATTTATTTATTACAACGTATTGAGTGGTAATGGCAGAAATGGATTGTATGTCTTCAACTCAAATGCTATTTTGGTGCAAGCCAATTTCTTTGGTGCTGGAGCAAACAATGCATCCATGGTACCTAATGCTCAAGATGGAATTCACGTTACCGGAACCTCTGCAGGTGTTCAGGTAGGCGGAGTTATTCCTCTAGGAAATGTGTCTGCGGGTAATGGTAGGGACGGTATTCGAGTAGCAGGAACTGCTAGTGGCTTTACTACTTTTAATACCTTTGGTGGCCTGTATGCTTTTCAAGGCGCTGCACCTAACCAGGGCAACGGTATAACAATTGACTCCACAGGTTTAAATAATCTGATTCGTACAAACGTGATGTCTGGGAATATTGGCAATGGTATTGAGCTTACAGCTAATGCAACCAATGTGACTGTAGACCCTAATGTGGTTGGTCTGAATACTGAAGGCAATGGTGTACTTACCGGCACATCTGCTACTGACGGTTTTGGTAATGGCGGTAGCGGTGTTAAAGTCAGCGGAACTGGTAACTATATTGGTGGATATAACGATTCAGTCATTCCGCAAAATACATTCTCTGGAAATAGACGTTATGGAGTTGAGATTACTGCTGGCGCCACCGGTAATTATGTATTTAATGCTTCAATAGGCCTTGAGACTACCTTCAAGACTGGCGCTGGTTTTGGAAATGGTATGGGTGGAATATTAATCGCGGGCAATAACAACTTTGTTCAGCCATACAATGCGACCCCATCTACATACACTGGTACGCTAAAACCAGCTTATATCAGTGGAAATACGGGCAATGGAATTACATTAACTGGCAGTGGCAATACTGTTACTGGTAATTATTTTGGTTATGCTGCTGCATCAACTTTGGGCCCGCTTTTGCCAAATCAGGCATGCAATACTGGCCTCTCGATAGTTGGTGCTGGGGGCAATTCAGTTAGCGCCAATAACACAGGAACTTGCGCTCCTTAATATAGATAGATGGCGGGTTTTTGAGTTAGAGATTTACCTAGTTTGATAAAAGCTGAACAAAAGAAAGAGCCACTCTTCGGAGTGGCTTTTATATTGCTAGTGGGTCGGAGGTTTAATTTGGGTATTGTTGCACTAAAAAATCAGTTTCCCCCAAGAAAATCAATCATCTCGATTTAATTCATCATAAATGTACGGTATATTTTGAGCAATGCGCTTAACTCAGCTTCAGAGAGTTTGACTTGATGGATTTAATGAAAAAATTGAAAACTCTCTTAGTAATCCCATTGGGCTTACTACTCTTTTGTATCAGTCTAAATTACGCCCAAGCTTTGCCATTATTTTCACGACAAACAGGTCAAAACTGTGTTTCTTGTCATGCTGGGGGCCAGTATCCAGAACTTACCCCATATGGCCGTTATTTCAAGCTCACTGGTTATACGATTGGCGAACGTACCAATATTCCTGTATCGGTCCAGTTTGTTGGGGGTGCTGCTACAAGCACAAACGGAAACAATGGTACCGGTCAAGTCCATCAAAGCGGCAAGCTAGAGCCCAATTATCTCTTCTTGAATGTTGGCGGTAAGATCACTGATAACTTTGGCGCTTTTAGCCAGTGGTATTACGCAATTGATGAGCAAGTAAGCGGTAAGGGAAGCATTCCTAATCAAAATCAGTTTGCAGCCGACATCCAGGACTGGCGTTATGCAGACCACTATGTAGGAGATAGTGCCGATCTTATAAAAGACTTCATATGGGGCGCGTCGTTGAATAACTATGCTGGTGCTACCGATGTGTGGAACTCCTCTCCCATGTGGATGTATCCCTATATGGGCTCAACAAGAAACTATTCTACTTATGGGCTGCCATACAACACTCGACTGTCAGCCTATTCTGTTCATAACCCAGGATACGGTGTTTATGGCTATGTGAACAAAAATTTTTATGGTGAAGTCAACCTTTATCAGTCAGGCGGCTCAGGCCCACTCTCGTGGATGACCTATTCCGCTTCTAATAGCAATCCAAATAGTGCGCCAGTCTACTTGCAAGGACTTAATCCCTATTTTCGGTTTGCTTATCAGAGTGATGAGTATGCTGGCCATAATTGGATGATTGGCTTCTTGGGCGCGAATATTAATCAATACTCCAGCTGTAATACAGTGGCAGATAGTAGTTCATATAAGGGCACGGCGCCTACTTGTAATGGACCCGTGAATGCTCCGGCTTTAAGTGCAGGAACGGTAAAGTTTCAAGATAGGGCAATTGATGGACAGTATCAATATTTAGTTGATCCGCATACGGTAACTGCGCAAGTTCGCTATACCAAGGAAAATATCTCTGATCCAACAGGTATCTTATATAACAACCCAAATAACAAAACAAATTCATTTCTCTCAAAGGTGAGTTATGTATATAACGCTACCTATGGCGCTGCTGTGGCATTTCAAAATATCACTGGTACGGCTGATGCGCATTACGGCACCAATGCAGCAACTGGAGCTAACTTAAACCCCAATTCCACTGCATGGATTCCATCGATCTGGTATCAGCCCTTGCAAAATATACGTCTCACTTACCAGTACACAGCATTTACTAAATATAACGGCGGAACCATTAATTACAACGGTCTAGGTACTAACGCTAGCGCAAATAACGCGAGCTGGCTCTATTTATGGTTGGCCATGTAATGAAGATTCTTCTTAAGGCATCTTCTTTCTCCCTGATTCTGTTACTGGGCATGCTGACGGGATGTACCTATTTCAACAATAAACCACCTGTCACTTCTTTAGAAAATCCCTCAAGGAGTAGAACCCTAGGTGATTATGAGGTTGCAGGAAATGTTCTAGCAGTGCAGGTATGTGCGGCTTGTCATGGTGTGAACGGGCAATCGCAATCACCCATGGTTCCGAATCTGGCGGGACAGCAAAAGGGCTATATGGTAAATCAATTACAAGATTACCGTGATCGCACCAGGAGCAATAAATATGCTGTTCAGTATATGTGGGGAATGGCTGGCTCATTAACCGATAAGCAGATACAAGAATTAGCAGATTATTTTTCAAAAAAATCTCCTCAGAAAGTTCAGGTCTCTAAGATTGATGCAAATGATTCTAAGTTAGCGCGCGGTAAGGAAATTTTTGAAAATGGAATTCCTAAGCAAGGCGTTATTCAGTGCAACTCTTGTCATGGCCCTAAGGGCGAAGGTATAGCTACCTTTCCGAGAATTGCTGGGCAGCATGCTTATTACTTAATACAGCAGCTCAATGTTTGGAAAGAACCGGCTCAAAGGGAATTTATGGAAGTTGGTGGCAATACTTGGGCGCCTCGCACAATTACATTCGCTCGGCCACATGGGGTTTTGATGCAGAACGAAGAGAAAAATCTATCCGAGGCGGATGTGGAGGCTGTTGCTGTTTACTTGAGCACTTTGCAGTAAGGTTTTAATCGCATCTATTTATAAGAAAGCGCGATCTACTGATGAGTAATCCAAACAGCCATTCAGGCCATTGGCACCAATCTTTGTTTAAGTAACGTTAAAGATCGCTTACTCCTTGGCGCTACAATCCCAAATTATTCTTATTAAAAAAGATTTGCATGGAAAGTAATCGTAAATTAGAGCGCGGCCTTGGACAGCGACAAATCGAAATGATCGCCATTGGTGGCTGTATTGGTACCGGGCTATTTATGGGATCAGGCAAAACCATTTCCATTGCAGGTCCCAGCATTATTTTGATTTATGCCGTCATAGGATGCATCTTATATTTTGTCATGCGGGCAATGGGAGAATTACTTCTCTATAACCTGAATTACAAATCCTTCGTTGACTTCTCCGAGGATATCTTGGGCCCCTCTGCTGGCTTTTTTGTTGGGTGGTCCTATTGGTTTGCTTGGATAGTTGCTGCAATTGCTGAGATTATTGCTATTACTGGGTACGTTTCTTTCTGGTGGCCAGATTTACCTCATTGGATCTCAGCCCTAACAGTGATCATTTTTCTACTCACCTTAAACATTCTGAGTGTAAAAGCGTTTGGAGAGCTGGAGTTTTGGATGGCTATTATCAAAGTGATTGCCATTATTGGATTGATTGTCCTAGGGCTTTATTTATGCATTACTGGATTTACTTCTCCAAGCGGGATTAAAGCTCACATTAGTAATCTATGGTCTTATGGCGGATTTTTCCCCAATGGGGTTTCTGGATTACTAGGCGGATTACAAACTGCTATCTTTGCTTTTGCCGGTATGGAAGTGATTGGCACCATGATGGCCGAAACGAAAGATCCTAAAAAGATGTTGCCAGATGCGATTCATAAAATTCCTTTCCGAATCATGATTTTTTATATTGGCACGGTGGTGGTGTTGATGATGGTGACGCCATGGAGGGATATTTCTCCTGATCAAAGCCCCTTTGTGGGTATGTTCTCTTTGGTAGGGATGCTAAGCGCTGCCTCCATCATCAATGGAGTAGTGATTAGTTCAGCTACCTCATCAAGTAATAGCGGCATCTATGCTACATCTCGGATGGTGTATGGTCTAGCTCAGCATCATCACGCACCTCCTGTTTTTGGAAAGTTGTCATTTCATAAAATTCCTACGGGAGGAATCTTTTTTGGCACAGGATTTATTCTTTTAGTATCCCTAGTGTTGACAACAACTCAATCGATGATGAGCGCATTTGAGCTGGTTGGAAGCGTAGCAGCTTTGATCTTCATTTATATCTGGTCAATGATTTTGTTTGCTTATATTGCGTACTGCAAGCGCTTGCCCCAAGCACATGCTGAATCGGAATTTAAGATGCCTCTCAGTAAAATCATGCCTTATGTGGCATTAGGATTTTTTGTGATTGTGATTTTTGCCCTTAGTCTGAGCGATAACACCCGTATTGCACTATATGTCTTACCCCTATGGTTTTTGGTTTTAGGAAGCTTTTACTGGCTCAAGACACGCAGTAGTGCAAATCAAAAAATGCGTATTGCAGAATTTAAGGAAAAGGTAATTGAGCAAAATGCTGCAGCTAAAGAATATCTATCAAGGTCAAGGTAAGCTTATTAAGCCCGGACTTCAAAAAACATCTTTAGAAGTAAATAAAGGAGCATTCATTGAGTAAGCAGAACAATACCACTGAAGTAGATTGCGCCTTAGTAGGTGCTGGAATCATGAGCACTACTCTGGGGGTATTTCTAAAAGAGATCAATCCAAGCTTATCAATGGAGTTGATTGAGACTCTAGCCAGTGAGGCTTTAGAAAGTTCTGGTAGCTGGAATAATGCCGGGACAGGGCACGCTGCAAACTGCGAATTAAATTACACCCCATTAGAAGCAGACGGCACAGTCAATATTTCTAAAGCCTTGGAAGTGAATGTTGAGTTTGATCTCTCAAGACAGTTTTGGGCTTACCTCATTAAAAAGGGTGCAATTAAGGATCCCACCTCTTTTATTCACCCAGTTCCTCATATGAGTTTTGTCCAAGGGGATGAGCATGTGAGTTTTCTAAAGAAAAGGCATGCTGCGATGAGTGCGCATCATTGCTTCCATGGCATGGAGTATTCAGAAGATGCCA
>CANHLB010000042.1 GCA_947461335.1 Burkholderiaceae bacterium
ATTGAGCACTTTAAAAAAGATGCTTACGGGACCCCATTGCTATCCCTGATTGATAAGGCCTTATTAAATTATTCCAGCACTTTGCTAGCTGATCGACAAATACTATTTCAACGTTACTTTCTAAAAGATTACGCTAGAAAAGTGGTTGGCATTGGAAGCGTAGGCACAAATTGCATGGTCCTGTATTTTGAAGGCGATAGTGAAAAAGATCCTTTATTTCTGCAATATAAAGAAGCACAAAAATCTGTTCTCAGTCCATATCTAGGGGAATCTATCTATCGCGATATGGGTAAACGAGTTGTTGCAGGTCAACGATTGCTGCAAGGTGCGCCAGATATCTTTTTGAACTACGGTGCTGTGCAGTACGATATTAATAAGAGTCAGGGATTTTATTTACGTCAACTACGCGATATGAAGGGCGGTATTGGCGTTGGTACTGGCGGAGTTTCTTTAAAGAACTTTCCAGACTATGCCAAATTATTCGGCTGGGCATTAGCCTTGGGCCATGCACGCTCTGGTGATGCTGCCATGATTGCGGGGTACTGCGGCCAATCTAAAGGGCTCAATGAAGCTTTATACTCATTCGCAAAATCGTATGCAAAGCAAAACCAGCAAGATTTTGAGGTATTTTGCAAAGCAGTAAAGAGTGGAAAACTAACGGCAGCAAAGAAAAAAACAGCTCTTTAGGGTGATTTCATTTAACTGACATATTCCTGAAATATTCACAGCCCAATATACGACTGTGAACATTATTCAAGAAAAACAACAATCTACGATTACTTGCCCACATTGCCTTGCGACAGAGGTGCTTGAGGTCCCAAGAGGATCATCCCAGCATTTATATCGCTGTCGCGCCTGCAGTAATATTTTGAAGCCAAAATCTGGTGATTGCTGTATTTTTTGCAGCTTTGGCGACCTTGATTGCTCTAGCGCGGAACAAAACTTAGCCTCCTAAGCTTTTCCCCAGTAGACTAGCTGCTAATTTCATTAATATGTCACGGTTTTTTCATAAAATAGACATATTGGCTTAGCGTAAGTTTATTTAGGGAATATTTTGGCAATTCATTCTGACGACTCTGTATCTTCATCAGACGACCTAGTTGCAGCGGTAGATTTGGGCTCTAATAGTTTTCGGATGTTAGTTGCTCAAGCTATTAATACCCCATCAGGGACTCAACTTCGTCCTATTGATACCCTGCGTGACTCTGTACGCTTGGCGGCAGGCTTAACTGAAAACAAGCTTTTAGATAGCGCTGCTTATGAGCGCGGCCTGGCAGCAGTAAGTCGTTTTGGAGAGCGTATTCGTGGTTTTGATCCATCCAATGTACGCGCGGTTGCTACTAATACTTTAAGGGTGGCAAAAAATGCACAGCAATTTGTACATGATGCCCAAGAAGCTTTAGGCTTTCCGATCGAGGTCATTGCAGGGGTTGAGGAAGCTCGTTTGATTTATATTGGGGCAGCCCATGAAGTTCAAGCTGCGCAAGGGAATCGCCTAGTCGTTGATATTGGCGGCGGCTCTACAGAATTCATCATTGGTAAAGGTTATGAGCCCAAACTGATGGAAAGCCTTTATATAGGCTGTGTTTCACACAGCATGCGCTTTTTCCCAAAAGGTAATGTTGACGCTCATGCATTTAAAGAGGCTGAATTAGCTGCCAGACGTGAGATTCAGGTCATTTCAGGCGCTTACCTCAAGAGCGGCTGGAATCAAGCCATTGGGTCTTCTGGTACTGCTAGGGCATTAGCTGAACTGATAGCTACGAATGATTTCAATGGTCAAGGTGATAGCTTAACTATGGGGCGTGTAAATGCCTCTAGCGGTTTAATCACCCGTGATGGCCTACGTGCCATGAAAAAACATTTACTGAAATATGAAAACGTCAGTCAAGTTGAATTATTAGGTTTAAAAGACGATAGACGCATAGTTTGGCCTGGTGGATTAGCCATCATGCTAGCGGTCTTTGACGAACTGGGTATCGAAGAAATGGAAGTGACCGATGCCGCCCTACGCACCGGTGTTCTTTACGATCTCTTGGGGCGATCCCAGCATCATGACATGCGTTATGTTACGGTTGAGCAATTTATGCAACGCTACTCTGCTGATCGAGAGCAGGCAACTCGTGTTGGCAAACTGGCTTCAGAATTCTTACAACAGTTACCGAAGTCTGAAACTGAGAGTAGGGTAGATAACATTGCCCTTTTGCAATGGGCTGCTAATCTGCATGAGATTGGCCTATCGATTTCACATAATGGCTATCACAAGCATTCAGCTTATATTGCAGGTAATGCTGATATGCCTGGTTTTTCAAAAAACGATCAGGCCCGCTTAGCAGCACTTCTCATTGGTCATACCGGTAAATTAGGTAAGCTTGCGCACAACGCCAGTTTTCACGACTGGCGTATGTTGTTCTGTTTGCGTTTAGCTCAAGTTCTTTGTCGCGGTAGAAGCGATGAAGATTTACCAAAAGTTAAGGTTTCCGAAAAAGATGGCACTTACCAGGTGAGCATCTCTAAAGAGTGGGCTCAAACACACCCACTAACCGAATTTAGCCTTCTAAAAGAAGCGGCTGAATGGAATCGCATCGGCCGCTCTTATGAGCTTAATCAAAAATAATCACTAAGATTACAGGCCTAAGAAATGCTTTGCATAGCGTGGATTAATCTCTGATAAGCGCAACATGGTTAGTAAGTCTGCTGTATTGAAATCAGGATCCCAAGCAGGTGCACTACAAATCTTTGCTCCTAGCTTTAGATAACCTTTAATGAGAGGCGGCGCATCAACTTGCAGACCTCCATTAAGCTTATCTAAAGGCAGCGCGAGACGGGGGAAAGCATGAAACTCTGTTGGGGCCATTTGCTCATTATTGAGTGAGTTATACAGGCTTGCTGCAAAGTGACCACCATCTGCCATTGGGATACTTGCGCAGCCGAGCATGATCTCATAGCCATTTTTTTGCATGTATTGCGCTAAACCACTCCATAAGGACATGATGACTGCGCCAGAGCGGTAGTCTTGGTGGACGCAAGAGCGACCTAATTCCACTAACTTAGGGCGTAAGTGATCTAGACGGGATAAATCAAATTCAGAGTCTGAATATAAACGGCCGATTTCTTGTGCTTTGTGGGGAGGCAATACACGATAGGTACCCACGACCTTCAATGTATCTTGATCACGTATGAGAAGGTGATCACAATAGGCATCGAATTCATCGATATCTAAGCCTTCAGCATTCTGAGAGAGGTTTGCACCCATCTCTTCTGCAAAAACTTTATAGCGTAATCTTTGCGCTTCTTTGATTTCACTTGGGGAGCTTGCCCACTCAATCTGAAAGGCAGGCTTTTTAGATTTAGTAACTGGGCTGCTTGTAGGAAGTATCTCAATCGCCGCTAACTCGGATCGAGCTTTGGTAGCAAATTTTTTCCCAAAGAGCTTTTTGGCTAACTTTTTAGAAAGCTTCTTAAAGGTCTGTAATTTAGGTCTAGGTATTTTTTTCTCTTTTTTGAAGGAGAAAATTTCAAAGGCGCCAATGGGGTTCGGAATATCTGACATAAATTAACCTTATTAAACGTTTATCTAATAGTAGGGGGCATTTGTTACATCTTTAAGACAAGGGGTATACATACTGCAGACCACATCAGTACGGCAATCAAGAGGGCTAACATCACTGCTGCGGAACCAAAATCCTTGGCTCTTTTTGATAAGTCGTGATGCTCAAAGGAAATACGATCAATAGCAGCTTCAACACTTGAATTGAGTAGTTCAACAACGAGTACCATAATCAAAGAAGAAATCAGCAGTGCTTTTTCTAGATAAGTAATAGGTAAGAAAAAAGCAATTGGAGTCGTTATAGCAAATAGGGTGAGCTCTTGTCTAAAGGCGCTCTCTTCTAGAAAGGCATATACCAGGCCACACCAAGAGTTCTTGGCTGCGTGCCAAGCTCTGGTTAATCCTCGGTTACCTTTATGAGGATTTTGATTGATGTGGTACTTGGTATCCAATGCTTGCTTTCTTTAAGCCAGTGCTGTTACATGGACTTCAGTAGAGGGCACTGGCTTGAGATGCTGCACAAATTGTTCGGATGCCGCTCTCCATGAGAACTTTTCAGCGTGTGCACGAGCTACTTCGCGTGGAATCTTTAGTGCCGCAATGCATGCTTCACGTAAATCTTCATTCATGGCACCAGCAGGAGAGTCGCCTAATACATCAATGGGGCCGGTAACAGGATAGGCGGCTACAGGGGTGCCACAAGCCATGGCTTCAAGCAAAACCAGACCAAAGGTATCTGTCTTGCTTGGGAAAACAAAGACATCAGCCGCTGCATAGACCTTGGCTAACTCCTGTTGTTGCAAGACGCCGAGGTAATTGATCTCAGGATATTTTTCTTTAATTCCGGCCATTGCAGGACCGTCACCAACTACCCATTTTGATCCAGGGAGGTCGATTTCTAAGAAGGCATTGATATTTTTCTCGATGGCAACGCGACCAACGTATAAAAAGATAGGATGGGCGGTATTAAGGGCTTTAGATTCTTGCATCTTAAAAATATCGAGATCCACACCTCTAGACCACAAGACAACATTATTTAGTCCGTACTTTTCTAAGTCATCCTTGACCACAATCGTCGGAGCCATAACAGCCATTGACTTGCCATGGAACCAACGAATAAATGCATAAGTAATTGCAAGCGGAATGCCAGTACGCGCTTTCACATATTCTGGAAAGCGGGTGTGATAGGCCGTAGAAAAGGGCAGATCATTTTTAACCGCATAAGAGCGCGCCGATAATCCAAGGGGACCCTCGGTAGCAATGTGCATAGCGTCTGGGGCAAATTCCTTAATGCGGCGTGCTACTTCTTTACCGGGGAATAAGGAGAGGGCAATATCGGGATAGGTTGGGCACGGTATGGATTTAAAGCCATTGGGAGTAATCATTTCAACTTCATGACCCATGGCAGTCAATTCAGCGCGCGTTTGCTTAAGAGTACGCACTACGCCATTCACTTGTGGATCCCATGCATCTGTAATGATCATAATTTTCATATTGCGGCCTCTTTGAGAAAAGATTCAACAGCAGGTTCGAAAGAAAGTTCAGGTATTTCTACTGGTTCACCTTTGATATGGGTCCAATAAATAATTTTGAGCTCACCAGTTTGTGTTTCAACTAATGCAGAAAGGCTCTCTACCCAATCACCATCATTGCAATAGAGTAGGCCGTCAATTTCACGAATCTCTGCTTTATGAATATGGCCACAGACAACGCCATCGCAACCGCGTAGGCGTGCTTCTCTAGCCATGATGTGCTCAAAGTCGGCGATATAACTGACCGCATTTTTGACTTGGTGCTTGAGGTATTGAGATAGAGACCAATATTGAAAGCCCATTTTGGCTCGCAACATATTGAAGTACCGGTTGATATATAAAATGAAGGAATAGAGCGTATCGCCTACATAGGCTAGCCATTTGGCGTATTGCATAACACCATCAAATAGGTCGCCGTGAGTAACCCACAGTTTTTTGCCATCTAAGGTTGTATGAATACATTCCTCTACAACCTTGACATCGCCAAAGGACATGCCAAAAAACTGCCTTGCACTTTCATCATGATTACCTGGAACGTAAATAACTTCTGTGCCTTTACGAGCCTTACGCAATAGTTTTTGAACTACGTCGTTATGCGCTTGAGGCCAGTAAAATGATTTCTTTAGCCTCCATCCGTCGATAATGTCGCCCACTAAATAAAACTTATCAGCTTCATTGTGTTTTAGAAAATCGAGGAGGTAGTTTGCCTGACACCCTGATGTTCCGAGGTGTACGTCTGAAATCCAGATGGCTCTGTAATGCATCATGAAACCGTATTAAGCCAACAGACTGTGTAAGCATCATGACATTTTTAAGACACTTTTATGACGATGCGTTTATGGTTTAGGATATTTACTCTTATGCCCACCAAAACAATCTCTGCAGATTGCAGCACCCCATTTTTTCTCTACATTGCACTGTGGCTCTTAGTTATTGCTCATGTTTTAAGGGGGCTGATCACACTATTGATCCTTTTTCCATTTATTGATAGAGCATCAAAAAATGATCATATTCAGAGATGGTCTAAGAGACTATTAAAAATTTTTGGCATTGAGCTGCAGGTCAATGCTTCAAACCTCATTCCACATGGTCCATTCCTGCTTGCTTCAAATCATGTGTCCTGGATGGATATTCATGTAATTAATGCATTTAAGCCCATTCGATTTGTAGCTAAGTCTGAAGTTGCAAATTGGCCAATCTTTGGATGGATGGCAAAGCAACTTGGAACTGTATTTATCAGAAGAGATAGCTCAAAGCACGCTAGGCAAGTGGTTCATGAGCTGGCTGATTTGCTGAAAACTCAATCTATCTGTATTTTCCCCGAAGGTACTTCAACGATTGGTAAAAGTGTGCATTCTTTCAAGCCCAATTTATTCGAGGCGGCAGTAGTAGCGAAGGTCCCAGTGTGTACTCTAGCCTTAGCGTATTTTGATCAAAAAACAGGGACGCATTCTGAAATCCCTGCCTTCATTGGGGATATGGGCTTGATGACATCTATGGCTAGTATCTTAAAAAGCCGCAATTTAAGAGTGAAATTGACATTTTTTGCACCTATAAGCGCCTATTCAGATCAGGCTATAGATCGCAAAGGACTTGCCTTCTATAGCCAGGAACAGGTTGCCCAATATCTCGCAAAACACTGTAATTAGGAGCGTTGTAATATCAGTGTCATATATATGCTCTAAAAGTAAGAGTAGAACAATGGTAAATAGCATATGACATCAAAACATAAAGAGATGGCCGAGTGGTATAGACGTGCTCAAGTAGAGATTCTAGATAGCATGGATGAAGAGCTCGAAATGGAGTTGGACGATGATCGTCTTACTATGGATGGCGAAGAGGGCTCTTCTATACCTCGCAATCTCTACTTTAAAGAATTATTCAGATTACAAGGTGAACTTGTAAAGCTGCAAGATTGGGTGGTTGCGAACAAGGTTAAAGTTGCCGTTCTATTTGAAGGTCGAGATTCAGCAGGTAAGGGTGGTGCCATAAAACGTATTGCTCAACGTTTAAATCCGCGAGTATGTAAAGTAGTCGCTTTACCAGCGCCAAATGAACGTGAAAGAACACAGTGGTATTTCCAGCGTTATATTTCGCAGCTTCCTGCTGGCGGTGAAATCGCTTTATTTGATCGCAGTTGGTACAACCGTGCTGGTGTTGAAAAGGTAATGGGATTTTGTACCAAGAAAGAATACGAAGAATTTCTTAGAACTGTTCCTGATCTTGAGCGGATGATGATTAACTCTGGAATCATCCTCATCAAGTATTGGTTCTCAATTTCAGATGATGAGCAGTACAACCGCTTCATGATGCGCATTCATGACCCTTTAAAGCAGTGGAAGCTCAGTCCAATGGACTTAGAAGCTCGACGCTTGTGGGAGGCCTACACCAAAGCCAAAGAGACTATGCTCGAGCGTACTTCCATTCCAGAAGCGCCTTGGTGGGTTGTAGCCGCAAATGATAAGAAAAAAGCACGCTTAAATTGCATTAGTCATTTATTAACTCAAATTCCGTATCACGAGATTCCCCATCCTGAAATTACTCTCCCGGCCCGGGTACACAACCCTGATTACCTACGCGGGCCTGTGCCACCAGAGATGTACGTTCCAGACCTCTATTAAAAGGTTCCTCGCAGGCCAATCATCAAACTTCTCCCCGGCTGTGGTGCATACAGTCTTACTGCCATCGGGGTGGTTGCATAGCGAATCTGCTCATTGAGTAAGTTCTTCATATTGAGATACACCGTCCAATTCACTTGCTGAATTCTTTCTGTATAAGAAATTCCCGCATTTAACAAGTTGTAGCTTGGAGCAGGTCCTTGCTCCCAGCTGGCCAACCTATTTTGTTGATAACTGTAAATATAGGTGGCATTGGTTAACCAGCCATTTTTTTGGTGGGCTAATTCAGCGCCAAGTCTGGGTGCAGGTTGTAATGGCAGATTGCCCCCCGCATCAAAACTTCCCTGTGAGGCATCTCCAAAAATCCTGCCGCCAAGGCCGGGTTCGCGCCAGTTATAGCTTAATTCACCTTCAATACCCTTAATCGTTGCAGCGGCTTGCTGGGAAGTAACCACGCTAAAACCATCTCCTTCCTGTCCGCCATTGCTAATGGAGTTGCCTGTGTAGTAGCCATAGATATAGTTGTTAAATCGATTTGCATAAACGCTAGCCTTACCACGCAGTAAGCCAATATTTCTTTGTAAGTTGAACTCAAGGTTATGTGATGTTTCTTTGCTGAGAGTTGGGTTGCCAATATCAAAAGTTGCAGTAGATTCATGAGCTCCATAGGAATAGAGTTCTTGGGCACTAGGAGCGCGCTGGGACACTGTATAGGCAGCACCAATTCCATGACCCGGTATAAAGCTCCAAAGTCCACCTGCAGAATAGGACATCAAATTGAAGTTACGATTTTGTAAAGCAATGCTTGGAGTAAGAGTTCCTTGAGCGGTATCTTGTGATTCTAAAATCGTAGAGGTATTTGGATTTTGAGCAACATTGTTATAGCGCAAACCCAAGCTTCCTTGAAGCGAGTGCCATTTCCCTTCCTCAATCCAGAATAAGGCATTCGAATTGGTCTTCGTTGGCGGAACGATCGCATAACTTCCAGTTCCAACCTCTGTTGCATTTAGAGAGGATGCAGTGACTTGTGCTCCAAAGGTGCCTTTCCAGCCTAAAAGTGGGTTGTGAGCTAGTTCAAAGCGTGCCTCATTAGCGATGTTTTTCCAAAGTGCGGCTGCTTCACCAACATTATTAAATTCAGTATGGTTGTAATTGCTATTGGCAGCGCTAAATTTGAATGATGAGAAACCAGCAAACGGGTCCCGTGTTTGATGCTGAAAGTCGTAACGATTCTGCGACTGATTAATTGAGCCGCCTTCTGGTGTTGGAATGCCATAGTTATTATTTAAACGTTCGACTGAAATACCGGTATAACCAGATTGACCGATATAAGAAACGCCAACACCTAAATTGTTTTGATTACTAAAGCTGTTAGGTAATTTGCCTGTGTAGTTATTGCCGCCATTACCTGTGGGTGGAACAGTCCAACCACCAATCGGTTCACCTTGTGACTGAGTAGAGCTACCAGGTATGCGGTAATTGTTCGCATTATTGATGGCGGTATCCACGTGAATAGCTACTGACCCATAGGCTCCATCTACTTCAAGCGATCCTGCCCGACCATTATTGACGGTTTCGTAACTCGTATTGATTGCACCTGTAGCTCTATCGGGAAGGTTGGTCAAAATACGGTCATTGACGACATTCACTAAACCACCGCTAGAACCTGATCCATAGAGTAGGGCAGCAGCCCCCCGCAGAATCTCGACTTGGTGCGCATTTTGCATATTGTTACCAACTGCGTGATCTTGGGAGATATTGGATACATCGCCTACAGAAAGACCATTTTGCAAAATTTGTACTCTAGAGCCCTCGAGACCACGTATGACAGGACGGGATGAACCAGCACCATAGCCAGTAGCAGATACCCCTAATTCATTAGCAAGTGTCGCCCCCAAGGTTGTACCCAGCTTGTTGAGTAACTCATCTCCCTGCAAAACTTTAGTTGGAGTCAAGATGCTTTGTACTGCCTCTTGAGAGCCTGTTGCGGTAATTTCTAAAGAGGGTGTTTGTGCACTAGCAGCACTAGGCAATAGCCCAGAAAATAAAATACATAGCAGTGTTTTATAAAAAAACAAATTACGATTGCAATACATTGATGATCTCTCAGTCCTGGCAGAATCTATAAAAGATACTGCTTTAATCTAAGCCCAGAAAGGCACCGGGCTACTAAAGTGATTACAGGATGAAAATAGGGGGAGCGCGCGACTGGTATGCAGTAGATACAGACCCAACTAAAGCGAGATCTGATGAATGAATAATTTCTGAAGAGAAAAGAGCATGACTGATAAAGTCAGAGTTACCAGCCGGTACAAAGCCAGCCAATGTGAGCGCATCATATAAATGACAAGTATCTGAACTATGAGTAATGCCAGCAGAAGAATCTGCAGCAGAGCATTGATCAATACTTTGACTATGTAAACCTGAGTGAGAAATGCTATGCGCAAAGCCAACCCAGTGGGTTCCCAAGAGACAAAATAGAAGCAAAGCTACTGAAAAAGCAGCCAATAAGCGTCTTGGATATTTACTAGGGAAATAGGCAACCATGCCCCGAATCTTACAGGATTTGCCCCAAATGGCCCTGTCAGTGTAGAATATCGATTCCGTCGGAGTGTAGCGCAGCCTGGTAGCGCACCTGCTTTGGGAGCAGGGGGTCCAAGGTTCGAATCCTTGTACTCCGACCACTTTCCTGATTGTTCTAGATACACCCAGCATATAACTGCCCATAGCTCAGCTGGATAGAGCAACGCCCTTCTAAGGCGTAGGTC
>CANHLB010000043.1 GCA_947461335.1 Burkholderiaceae bacterium
TCTTCATTTGTAATTTCCTCTTAAAAAATAAAACAATTACCGGTAATTGTTGTTGGATGTATCAAGGGATTATCCCTAGGTAATTTCCAGCATTGATTATATCCATCTCTGAATTCAGCTCTCAAAAACCAGCCAACCAGCTAGATAGGCCTCATAAAGACTGCTTTGAGAGGCACCCTTGATTTTGCGGGCTGAGAGGGTTTTCTTGGCTGAAAGGGCTTGCCAGGCCGAGCTGATTTCCCTCGTTTGCCCTTTGCACATATTTTCCCCATTGCAGAAAACTGCTTTACCTAGACTCAAAATCCGGGTTTGCGGGTTTGGAAGCAAGCGTTTTGAGCTTAGGGTTTGGCTAAACCGAGAGGGGTTTAAGGGTCTGCTTGGGCTATCAAACAATGCCTGTTGCTTTGGCTCGGATAGGTAGGCGGCAACCCCCGGCAAAAAGCTTGCTACTTTATCGAGCTGGAGTTCTGCTAGTTTTGAAGTGATCTGTTCAATCAGTTCTGCCGGTAGTTGTTCTGCATGAGATGTCGCTCTTTGCTTGGGATCAGCAAATTTTTTGTCAAGCTCAGGAATATCCTCCAAGGATTCGGCTAAGCGCCATAGACCTTCTTGCAGTAATTCTTTGAAGCTGGGCGAACGAAATCCAACGGACCAAGTTTGACAAGCGGAATCCAAGGCAATGCCATCATGCGCAATATGCGGGGGCAGGTACAACATATCCCCTGGCTCTAAGGTCCATTCCTGTTCTGATTTAAAGTTCTTTAAAATTTTGAGTGGAAGCTTGGGGTTTAGGCTTAAATCCTTTTGCTTTGAGATGCGCCACTGCCTTCTGCCAGACATCTGGATTAAAAAGACATCATAAGAATCAAAATGAGGGCCAACACCACCACCCATTCCTGCGACGCTAATCATCAAATCATCTAGACGGGCATCTGGAATAAATCGAAACCATGAAAGAATCTTTGCAGCAGCAGGATGGTGTGCATCCATCCCCTGTAGAAGGAGTGTCCAGTCAGATGTGTTTAAAAGGGGAATTGCTTTTGGAGTGAAGGGTCCATGCTCAAAGCTCCAGGGTTTTGCTTTGATGAGACGTGACTCCACAGCATCTTGCTTAGCAAATTGGAAGAGTTCTTCTGCAGAAATAGGGCTAGCTAAGGATTCATTATTTTGTGTAGACAGTTTGAAAGCAGGAATGGCGCCACGCACCAGAAGGGGCTTCTTCTGCCAATACCGCTGCATAAACAAATCCGGGCTAATACCCCCAAATAGGGCCCAAGGCTCATTTAGGGGCAGATTTTGAGGTGCCTGTGGAGGCTGATATGGCTTGCTCAAGTAAAATAAACTCATAAAGTAAAAGCTAATTAAAACTCATTAAAAACGAATGTTCGACAGATTTCGCATGAAGATTGAAAAAAATACCATCGTATCCCTCCGCTATAAGTTAACCGATGCACAAAATAACGTTATCGAAGAACCCGATTCTCCGATGGTATACCTGCATGGGGGTTATGAGGGCACTTTCCCAAAAATTGAAACGCTCTTAGATGGACAGGACATCGGTTACGAAGCAACAATTCAGCTTGAGCCTAGTGAGGCTTTTGGTGAATACGATCCAGAGCTGTTAAAGATTGAGCCGCGTACTCGCTTTCCAGAGCCTCTTGAAGTGGGTATGCAATTCGAAGGTATACCCGATGCCCAGGAAGAGGACAACGCAGCAGATGAGCCAGATTCTGAAGATGAGCCATTGATTTATACGGTAACCGATGTTGCTGATAACCAAGTTGTATTAGATGGTAATCATCCCTTAGCTGGTATGGCATTGCGTTTCTGGGTTCAGGTAGAGGATGTTCGTGCTGCTACTGATGATGAGATTCAAAATCGCCATCCTGAAGGCGGCGAGAGCTTTACCTTCGGAATGCCAAATGATGATGCGGATGATGGTAATGAAGAGGAGTTTCCGGGAAGCCCCTTAGGCACTAGCGGCTCTAACCCTCACACTCTGCATTAAGCACTGCATATTTCTGTAATTACTCTTTGAGCCATTCCTTAATGGCATCTAGATCCCGTTTGGTATCACTAGTGCCACTTGCCCCGGTGGATTCTGAAGGTGCATTACTCAGTTTTGCTAAGGCCTTTTCTAGTGCGGCTATCTTAGCCTCTTGCTCAATCGTGGCATCGATTAAACCTTTTAGCGCCATTGACACTGGATCATCAATATTCGGTGTGATGCCGTAAGCTGAAAAATATTCTTTTGTTTTTGTCTCTGCACTCTGCGGAAGATCAGGATGCAAGATACGTGCTGGAATTCCAACGGCTGTCGCACCAGCTGGGATCTCTTTTAAAACCACTGCGTTAGAGCCCACACGAGCACCATCTCCAACGGTAAATCCGCCAAGTACTTTTGCGCCAGCGCTGACGACTACGCCTTTACCTAAAGTGGGGTGACGTTTTACACCCTTGTAAAGAGAGGTGCCACCAAGAGTGACGCCTTGATAGATTGTGCAGTCATCACCGATTTCAGTGGTTTCGCCAATGACGATTCCTAGACCGTGATCTAAAAATACTCTACGACCAATTTTTGCACCCGGATGAATTTCAATACCCGTCAGAAAACGCGCAAACATCGATAGCACTCGAGCAATCCATTTCAGACCAAGATTCCATAAAAAATGGGCAATGCGATGCAGCCAAACTGCATGAAGACCTTGGTAGCAGGTGATGACCTCAAGACGATTTCTGGCTGCCGGGTCTCTAGCAATAATGGAGTCGACTTGGTCGAATAGTGAATTAAACATAGTTTGATTTTAACGGGATGCGCTCATTTCCTCAGGAGCATCTGCTTGGCAATGCCGCGTAATAGATCTATTTCTTCCTTATGGAGGCGGCTACGAGCAAATAAGGCTTGCAAGCGAGGCATCAATTTCTTTGGGTTTGCAGGGTCTAGGTATCCAATTGCCTCAAGTCCAGCTTGCCAATGCTCTAACATCGCCGCAACTGCGGCAGGATCGGCAAAATCAGCCATTTCTTCCCGAATAGCAAAGGGTAATTCTGTCTTTGAAATGCTATTTAAGGACTCTCTGAGGGTATAGGCGCAGACCATGATGGCTTGGGCTAGATTGAGGGAGGGATAGGCTGGATTCGCCTCTAACCAAACTCTATGCGTGCAAAGAGCAAGGTGTTCGTTATCAAGCCCCGTTCTTTCTGGGCCAAATATCAGTGCAACCTTTCCTTGATCGGCGACGGTTTCTTGTATTAAAGCGCGAGCTGTCTCCCAATTTAAAGCAGGAGGCCCAAACTCACGATCTCTGCTTGTGAGTCCTAAAACTAAGGAGCATCCCTCGACAGCAGATGCTAAAGAGTCAGATTCTTGGGCAGACTCCAGAATATCGCCAGCGCCACTGGCCAAGGCAATTGCTTCGGATTCCTTGGTGACCTGCTTGATTTTGGGATTAATCAGGCGCAGGTCGCTAAAGCCCATCGTTTTCAGGGCGCGAGCTGCAGAGCCAACATTTCCGGGATGACTTGTCTCCACCAGAACCCAGCGAAGGTATTGAGATTGCTCGGTATTCATGGGGTCGTATTTAGGTCAAAAAGGGGTCAAAGCGCTAATCGTTTAGAATCAGTGTATTAGCTTCATATTGTCATGCAGTTTAGGCAATATTACAGGCTCGTTCTTATTTAATTTGTCCACCAATACTATGCATCCCATGTTAAATGTGGCCGTTAAGGCTGCCCGTCGTGCCGGTACTGTCATTAACCGAGCCTCTCTCAATTTAGAGCGCTTACAGGTTGACCGTAAGCAGCACAATGATTTTGTCACCGAGGTGGACAAAGCCGCAGAAGCGGCCATCATCGAAACACTCAGTGAGGCCTATCCAACCCATGGATTTTTGGCTGAAGAAACTGGTGAACATAATATTGATGCAGAGAACGTATGGATTATTGATCCATTAGATGGCACAACCAACTTTATCCATGGCTTTCCACAGTATGCAGTGTCTATTGCACTAGCGGTGAATGGCGTCACTCAACAAGCAGTCGTATACGATCCGACTCGTGATGAATTGTTCACAGCAACTCGTGGTGCTGGTGCTTATTTAGATCGTCGGCGTTTACGGGTTGCTATGCAGGATCGTTTGGCGACCTCTTTGCTTGGCACTGGTTTTCCATATCGTGAAGATCAGGATCTTGAAAAATACTTAAAGATCTTTGCAGAGATGAGTAGGCAATGTATTGGTTTACGTCGACCAGGCGCCGCATCCTTAGATTTAGCTTATGTTGCAGCAGGTCGTTACGATGGCTTTTTTGAGAGTGATCTCAAGCCTTGGGATATGGCGGCTGGCGCTCTATTGATTACAGAGGCCGGCGGATTAATCGGTAATTATCGTGGCGAAGAAGGATTTTTGAAAAGCGGTGAGGTTATGGCTGCTAATCCCAGAATCTTTGCACAGATGGTGCAGTGCCTATCTAAATATTCTGCTTGCTAGTTAAGCACAAAACATCTGATCAATTCTGAATCAGATCAAGGTATTGAACACCCTGGCTATCGATCATGAGGGCGCTTGCCTTAGGCTTGACGCTTTCAGGGTGATCGATATCCCAATCAGAAAGTACCCAACGCTGCCAGTGCTGCTCACGAAAATGCTCGTTGTGGTGCGCAGGCAGGTGAGTATGCCCATGAATGAGTCTGCCACTTGATTCTGTTCCTAAAATCGCGGCGCAGGCATCAAGGCTGACATCCATTTTTGGATTAGCAGTATTTTGACTTGAGTTCTGATATTGGGCCTGACTATTACTCCGTAATTGATTGGCGATAGCTCTTCGCCAATTGAGCGGCAAGCGCAGAAATAATTTTTGCACCCAAGATTTTCTGACCCATTGGCGGAATACTTGGTAGCCCACGTCTGCTGTGCAAAGAGAGTCACCATGACAAAGTGTATAAATTGAACCAGCAATTTCTGCATGCGAGCGTTCGGGTAATAAAGTCATGCCTGTTTTTTTCAGGAAATCAGGTCCCAGTAAAAAATCCCGATTGCCGTGTACGTAATAGGTTTTTACCTTGGCAGATAAATTTGCGAGCGCATGTCGTACTTCTTGCTGAAAAGGAGAGTGGGCAGCAGCATCGTCACCTACCCAATACTCAAACAAGTCCCCCAGAATAAACACCGCTTGGACTTTAGGACCTTCTTTTTCGCAGAAGTCAAAAAAACGTTGTGCCGTCAAGGGCATTGACGGTGTTAGGTGTAAATCTGAAATGAGCAGGGCGCTCGCATATTGCGGGATCATTCTGCGAGAACGGTAGCCTTTTCAATCACAACATCTTCAGCCGGAACATCCTGGTGAAAGCCAGAGCTACCAGTTTTGACTTTGCGGATAGTGTCTACGACATCCATACCATCAGTTACCTTACCAAAGACAGCATAGCCCCAGCCTTGCGCATTGGGAGCAGTATGGTTTAAGAAATCATTGTCATTTACGTTGATAAAAAATTGGGAAGTCGCAGAATGGGGTTCGCTAGTGCGAGCCATTGCTACTGTATAACGATCATTTTTAAGACCATTGTTCGCTTCGTTTTCAATCTCAGCACCGGTAGGCTTTTGCTTCATACCAGCAGTCATGCCGCCACCTTGCACCATGAAATTATCAATCACGCGATGAAAGATCGTGCCATCGTAGTGACCACTTTTCACATACTGCAGAAAATTTGCAACGCTCTTAGGTGCCTTAGCGTCATCAAGGGTGAGGGTGATGTCACCCTTATTGGTTTTTAAGAGTACTTTCGCCATTATTCAATTTACTTTCTGGAAGGTTAGTGGAGGGAGTATTGCTTGAGTCTACCAAGCTTGGTGCTGGGCTAGCGATACGATTGCTTGAACGCTTTGGGGGTGGTTTGAGTACATCGAGCAGTGCCTTAGCGCGGTTTGAATATTGGCGTTGATTGAGCTGCGCATACTTGGCAGCATCTTCATAGGCTTGAGCGCCCAAGCGAATATAAATTTCCCCTAGGTTTGCAGAAGCAATCGCATAACTGGGACGAAGCTTGAGGGCAAGCTCTAAATAATCTCGGGCCTCAATCCACTTGCCCTGATTAGCTGCTATAGCTGCTAGGTTGTTATAGGGCTCTGGTAATTCAGGGAACTGTTGTGTGATTTCAATTAAAGTTTTTTTAGCTTGATCAAACTGACGCATCTCAATTTGTAGGCGCGCCTTCACAAATCGTAATTGCACATTCCGTGGTGTCTTTTTCAAATCCACATTAATCAAGTCAACAGCGGCTTGATACTTGCGGGCCTTAATGAGTTTTTCGACATCAGAAGGAACCGCATTCTTAGTAATTGGGTCTGGCTCAATAATCAAAAAGGATAAAAATGGCACCCCAACCGTTTCAGATAGCTCAGGGCTTAATGGGTCATATCCTGTATCGGCAGAAAGTCTAGGGGGGTCAGTAGGGCTATAGCCACCCAAATAGGGCTGGGTACTGGCCTCAGGAGATTTCATTTCCTGCTTGTTCAGGGCATCAATTTCCGCTTCCGCGCGCATCTGAGCAGGCGTACTACAGCCAGCAGCCAATAAGAGGGCTGACACAACAGTTAGGGTCTTTAATAAAGCTGGGGCGGTAACGGACATAAGAGAAGGGGTATAAAACTGGCTCATTCGATATACTCAGCGCTCAGTCTAACAAATTGGCGCTACTTGCCCCACCTTTATAGCCCTATGCTGCAAATCTATAACACCCTTAGCCGTTCAAAACAGGTATTTAAGCCCATTGTGCCGGGCAAGGTGAAGATCTATGTCTGCGGTATGACGGTTTATGACTTTTGCCATATTGGGCATGCTCGGGTCATGATTGTGTTTGATATGGTGGTGCGTTGGTTGCGTGCTAGTGGCTATGAAGTCCTATATGTACGCAATATCACTGACATCGACGATAAGATTATTCAGAGGGCGATTGAAAATGGCGAACCTATTGCTGCTTTAACAAATCGCTTTATTGCTGCTATGCATGCAGACTCTGATGAACTGGGTTTAATGCATCCCGATCAAGAGCCTCGAGCAACCGATTACATCGAGCAGATGCAAGGCATGATTGGCAAACTGATTGAAAATGAATTGGCATATCAGGCAGATGAGGGCGATGTGAACTTTGCAGTTCGCTTACTACCAAGATATGGACAACTCTCTGGCAAGTCTTTAGATGAGCTCAATGCTGGTGAGCGTGTTGCGATTGTGGGTGGCAAGCGAGATCCCTTGGATTTCGTTTTGTGGAAAAGCGCCAAACCAGAAGAGCCAGCAGATACCCGCTGGGCCTCCCCATGGGGCGAAGGCCGCCCAGGTTGGCATATAGAGTGCTCTGCAATGTCTTGTGATCTGCTTGGTGACCATTTTGATATTCATGGTGGCGGAGCTGATTTGCAATTTCCGCATCATGAAAATGAGATTGCTCAAAGCGAAGGCGCTTTATATGGCAAAGATCGCAAAGAGAATGACGCCCCCTTTGTGAACTACTGGATGCACAACGGACATATCCGCGTTAATGAAGAGAAGATGTCAAAGTCCTTGGGTAACTTCTTCTTAATTCGCGATGTACTCAAAAGCTTTGATCCTGAGGTCTTGCGTTTCTTTATGCTCAAAGCCCATTACCGTAGTCCTATTAACTACAGCGATACTCAATTAGAAGAGGCGCGTGCAGGGTTACTCAGACTCTATACCGCTTTGGCACAAACACCAGGCGAAGATCAGGACCTAGACCCCCATCATCCTTGGGCTAAACGTTTTGCTGATGCCATGAACGATGACTTCAATACCCCTGAGGCCATTGCAGTGTTATTTGACTTAGCAAGCGAAGTCAACCGAGCGCAGGGTCAAGAAAAGCAGGTCTTAGCCAATGCCCTCCGATCTCTTGGTGGGCAGCTCAATTTCTTACAACGTGATCCCACTACATTCTTGCAGTCTGGAACTAAAGCAGCAGGCGGATTGAGCGCAGCACAAATTGAAGAAAAAATTGCAGAACGTGTTGCTGCCAAGCAAGCAAAAGATTTTGCTAAATCAGATTTGATTCGCAAGACATTATTAGAACAAGGCATTGTGCTAGAAGATAAGCCCGGTGGTCTTACAGAATGGCGTAGAGCTTGATGATGGTAAGAAAAGAAACAAAAGACATAAAAGAAAAAGAAAAAGTTGAAAAAAAAGAAGAGTCGATTCTTGAGCAAGTCGCTCCAGAGTATTGGGAACAAGCTTGTCGAGAATTGATGAAGCAAGATCGTATCCTTAAAAAACTAATACCTAAATATGGCTCTGGTTTTTTAGTGACTCGTGGAGATGCCTTTACGACCCTAGCTAGAGCAATCGTAGGGCAGCAAATTTCTGTCGCTGCTGCACAAGCAGTGTGGGACAGGGTAGTGATTGCGAGTAAGAAAAAAATCAACCCCAAAAATATCTTGGCATTAACCGTCGAACAATTACGCACTGCTGGTTTATCAGGACGCAAGGTGGAATACATTCGAGATTTGGCTGATCATTTTGATGCTGGGCGTTTGCATGCCAATCAATGGCAAGAAATGGAAGACGAGAGCGTCATTAAGGAATTAAGCTCAATTCGGGGTATTGGGCGCTGGACGGCAGAGATGTTCCTCATCTTTAACATGGTTCGCCCCAATATCCTGCCTTTGGATGATGTTGGCCTGATTAAGGCCATTTCCCTCAATTACTTCAGTGGGGAGCCTGTAAGCCGTCATGAAGCCCGTGAGGTGGCAGCAAATTGGGCCCCCTGGCGTACGGTTGCAACCTGGTATATGTGGAGAAGTATCGACCCCATCCCAGTTGAATATTAAAATCAGACTATGAAAACGACTTTCCTAGATTTTGAGCAACAGATCGCTGAATTAGAAACAAAGATTGAAGAGTTGCGATTTGTGCAAGATGAGTCATCGGTAGATATTTCCGATGAGATCAAAACGCTTTCAGAAAAAAGTCAGCAGCTCACTAAAGATGTCTACGCTAACCTGACCCCTTGGCAAGTTTCGCAAGTCGCACGTCATCCACAGCGCCCTTACACCTTAGATTATGTTGGTTCATTATTTACTGACTTTCATGAGCTACATGGCGATCGTACTTTTGCCGATGATCAATCCATCATCGGAGGCTTAGCGCGTTTTGATAACCAACCTTGTATGGTGATTGGCCATCAAAAGGGCCGTGATACCAAAGAGCGTTCACTTCGTAACTTTGGCATGAGTCGGCCAGAAGGCTATCGCAAAGCGATGCGCTTGATGCGCTTGGCAGAAAAGTTTGCCATTCCGGTATTTACTTTTGTTGACACACCCGGAGCATTTCCTGGCATTGATGCTGAAGAGCGTAATCAATCTGAGGCAATTGGTCGTAATCTGTATGTGCAAGCAGAATTAGAGGTACCTATTATTGCAACGATTATTGGTGAAGGTGGCTCAGGTGGCGCATTAGCCATTGCGATGGGTGATGTAGTGTTGATGTTGCAAAACTCTACCTATTCTGTGATTTCACCAGAGGGCTGCGCTTCAATTCTATGGAAGACTGCCGATAAGGCTGCTGAAGCCGCAGAACAATTAGGCTTAACCGCTCAGAGGCTAAAAGCTTTAGGTTTAATTGATAAGATCGTGACTGAACCCGTGGGCGGCGCGCATCGTGATTACGACACCATGATGGCCAATATGCGTAAGGCCCTGAGTGAGTCCTTAAAGACCTTTGATGGCATGAAAGTAGATTTATTACTTGAGCGCCGTCATGAACGTCTCATGAGTTATGGCAAGTTCAAGGAAATTACAGAAAAGTCCTAAGCTAGGAAAGCGAATTGCGGTTGCCTTAAGTGGTGGCCTCGATTCGGTTGTGCTTCTCGATACGGTTTGTAAAGCGCAAGCAAAAAGTCAATCCCAAATCTTTGCTTTTCATATTCATCATGGTTTGCAAAAACAAGCAGATGATTGGTTAATCTTTTGCGAGAAGCTGGCCAAAAAATATCAAGTACATTTTGATTTCAGACTGCTACATCTAACGGCTAATCAAGAGCAGGGCAATATTGAGGCCAGAGCAAGAGCAGGGCGCTATGAGGCACTGACCGAACTCTGCATTGAATATGGCATTGAAGACTTACTGCTAGCTCACCACCAAAACGACCAAGCAGAAACAGTCCTCTTACAACTCCTAAGGGGGGCTGGTGTGGCAGGGATGTCAGGCATGCCGGTCACCCGAGTATTCCACAATACAGAGGGCAAAATTACCTTACATCGCCCATTGCTCAATCAAAGTAGAAAAGAGCTTGAGGCTTATGCAAAAGCA
>CANHLB010000044.1 GCA_947461335.1 Burkholderiaceae bacterium
TTGAAAATTGGCTTAATAAAGAGGGTGCTGGACAGCAAATTCAGTTGATTGACCCTAGCCCTGCAAAGATGATGTATTTCCCGATTACAAATTCCCCTAAAGAATTTTCAAGCATCAAAAAAGATTTAGAAAAACTCTTGAAGTTAAATCATAAGGGTGAAAATTTGTAATGCCCTCCTTTATTCTTTTCTTGGAGTTAGCTAGCATTGCAATCGTATTTGCGGGCCTGCCATTACTTTATCTTTGGACAAGACCAGGGTATAGCTTTTTTCAAAAACTGAATTGGGTCTTAGTCTTTATGACTTTTGATCTGATTGTGTTTGGTGCCTTTACCCGTTTGACCGACTCAGGGCTTGGTTGTCCAGACTGGCCCGGATGCTATGGGGTCTCCAATCCTTTTCATGCTCTAAGCCAGATTCAGCAAGCAGAAAGCGCTATGCCTACGGGGCCAGTCACCGTGATTAAAGCTTGGATAGAAATGATTCATCGCTATTTAGCTATGACAGTAGGTGCCTTAATCTTGTTTCAACTCGCTCTTGCATTTAGCAAAATGAAGTCTTTAGGAAGAGCACCTTTTATAGCTAGCTTAGGCTTACTCTTATTAGTATGTATTCAGGGGGCTTTTGGCGCTTGGACTGTCACCCTTAAATTGCAGCCCATCATCGTGACAATGCATTTGATGCTTGCTCTGGTTTTATTGGCCTGCTTGACTGCCTATGCTCAGCAAACTTGGGATGATCAATCATCCACAGTACGAGTCATTCGTATTCGACCACTATCAGCCCAGCTTTTATTAATAGCCTCAGTAATTTTATTTATCCAAGTCTTTTTGGGTGCCTGGGTCAGCACCAATTACGCAGTCTTGGCTTGTCCTGATTTTCCAACGTGTTTAGGTAGCGCATGGCCAGAAACCGATTGGGCCGAAGGCTTTAGCCTATGGCGTCAGTTAGGACTCAATGCGCAAGGTGAATTTATTTCCCCAATCGCATTGCAAACGATTCATTGGGCGCATCGCCTATTTGCGGTTTTGGTACTGATAGCGCTAAGCAGTTTGGCTTTGAAAGCCTTGCAACTGACAAACCCAGCTTTGCTAGGTCTTGGTCGTTTTGCTAAGCTTTTGCTAGCCTTACTTTTGCTACAGGTTATTACTGGAATATCTAACGTTGTTTTTCAGTGGCCCTTGATCGCTGCTTTATTGCATACCGCTGGCTCAGCAGCTCTAGTATTCTGTTTGGTCAGAATGAGTTCTTGGGCCTCTTGGAGCCCATCCCTTTCACAGAAGATGAGTAAGCAATGAGCACACCTCCAACATTTAAGCCAGCAGCAATGCCACGTTGGCGTCAATATTGGGTTCTAACCAAACCACGGGTTACTCAGCTTGCTGTTTTTTGTGCAGTGATTGGCATGTTCTTAGCTACCCCCGGAATGGTTCCTTATCCGGTACTATTTGGCGGAATTATTGGTATTTGGTTATTAGCGGGTGCGGCGTTTGCTGTGAATTGCTTAATTGAGCAGGCAGTCGATTCAAAGATGAGGCGCACCTCTTGGCGTCCATCAGCAACCGGTGAGGTGACACCATTCCAAATTATTGTGTTCTCCATCATTCTGGGTTCGCTTGGAATGATTGTTTTATGGAACTTTTGCAACCCTTTAACGATGTGGCTAACTTTGGCAACGTTTGTGGGCTATGCAGTGATTTATACCTGGCTGCTAAAGCCAGCAACGCCACAGAATATTGTGATTGGCGGTCTCTCTGGTGCAATGCCTCCAGCACTAGGTTGGGCAGCAGTGACCAATACAGTTTCTGCAGAAGCTTGGCTTCTAGTGTTAATTATTTTCGTATGGACGCCGCCACACTTTTGGGCACTGGCTTTGTATCGTCGTGAGGACTATGTACAGTCAGGTTTACCAATGTTGCCTGTAACACACGGCGAGCGTTTTACCTTGCTAAATATTCTTCTATATACCTTGATATTAATTGCAGCAACCATGCTGCCTTATATCTATGGCATGAGCGGTATAGTGTATCTAGTCTGCGCTATTGTGCTTGGGCTCATCTTCTTAGGCTACGCCATCGCTTTATTTATTTCTTATAGCGACGCTTTGGCTAAGAAAACATTTCGCTTTTCAATTACTTATTTATCGCTGCTCTTCCCAGCCTTACTTATAGATCACTACTTCCTCTAAGATGAATACTCCCTTTTTGCGCACCTGCTGTATTGCTGTTCTATTGCTGATTCTGACAGCTTGCAGTCCCAAGCCTGAGTTTAAGAATATTGATATCACCGGTAGCACCGCCTTTGGTAAAGACTTTAGCTTGGTGGATCCCGACGGTAAAGTGAGAACACTGGCTGACTTTAAGGGGAAAGTAGTAGTCATGTTCTTTGGGTATACGCAGTGCCCAGATATTTGCCCGACTACTTTGACTGAAATGCAGCAAGTGATGAGTTTATTGGGGCCACAATCGGATAAGGTGCAAGTACTCTTTGTGACTGTAGATCCAGAGCGTGATACTGCTGCAATTTTGAAACAGTATGTCCCTGCATTTGATCCGCGCTTCTTAGGACTTCGTCCAGTGGATGAGGCTGCTTTAGAAAAGGTCGCTAAAGACTTTAAGATTTATTACAAAAAAGTGCCAGGCAGTAGTCCTGGTTCTTATACGATGGATCACACTGCAGGTAGCTATGCATTTGACCCAGAGGGGCGTTTACGGCTGTATATCAAGCATGCGCAAGGTCCAGAGACCTTGGCGCACGACTTGAAAGAGTTGCTTAAGTAAGAAGGAAAGTGGCTTGGTTAGGCTGCTTGAGCTTGTAATACGCCACGCATCTTTTTGAGAGCTGCTGTCTCAATTTGTCGAATACGTTCAGCAGAGATGCCATATTCAGTAGCAAGGTCATGCAAGGTCTTTGTACCTTTGCCCTCAGCATCCATTGCCAACCAACGAGATTGCACAATATTGCGGCTACGCTCATCTAAGGCCATCAAAGCTTGATCTAACTTGGGCCCTTGCATTGCGTCAGCCTCATTACTGGCAATACGCTCAGTGGGCTCTTGACTGTTATCAGCAAGCCATTGAATAGGTGCATAAGCTGCATCTTCATCAGTGTCATCACCTTCAAGGGCAACATCACCACCAGCAAGACGCATCTCCATTTCTTTAACGTCCGAGCCTTTAACGTCTAGTGCTTTAGCTAAAGCATCTACTTCGCCTGGAGTAAGAGCGCTTAAAGTTGGTTTATTGCTTCGTAAATTGAAGAAAAGCTTACGTTGTGCTTTGGTCGTTGCCATTTTGACTAAGCGCCAATTCTTGAGAATGTACTCATGAATCTCTGCTTTAATCCAATGGATTGCATAAGACACTAGACGTGCACCGTTGTTTGGGTCATAGCGTTTAACAGCTTTCATCAAGCCAATATTGCCTTCTTGGATTAAGTCAGCATGCGGAATGCCATAGCCAAGATATTGACGCGCTACGGATACAACAAGACGCAAATGAGAGAGCACTAAAGTTTTGGCTGCATCAACATTTTCAGTGCGACGAAATTCCTGCGCAAGATGTAACTCTTCTGCAGCACTAAGCATTGGTACACGATTAACGTACGCAATATATGAATCAAGAGTACCGACCCCAAGGGATGGCAATATCGGAAATGCAGAAGCAGATGCAGCCTGCGCTACAGGTAGTCTTTGCATATTCGGATGATGAGATTTCTTTTGAACCATTTTTCAGATAAATATGAGGTGTTTATAGACTACTATTTTAGCACTCCTGTCAAGAGAGTGCTAATGGTTTAAATATTCTGTAAGATATTGATTTAATTGAATAATTCAGATGAATATTGTCTAGCCGTGAATGGGGCTAAATCATGAATTCCTTCGCCTTTACCTAGGGCTAATATAGCGGGTTTTGGGCCTTCCTGAAGGGTATGTGCCAAGGCGCAGATAACTCCGCCCTTAGCGGTGCCATCGAGCTTCGTAACGATGATTCCTGTAAGACCTAAGGCTGCATGAAAGGCCTTCACTTGGCTCAAACCATTTTGGCCAGTGTTGCCATCCAGTACCAGCAAGGTGTGGTGAGGTGCGCCTGGCAATGCCTTGCCTATGACGCGCTTAACCTTCTTCAGCTCTTCCATAAGATGGTCTTGGGTGGCAAGTCGTCCTGCAGTATCAATAATTAAGACATCGTTTTTACGAGAGATGGCTGAATGGATAGCATCATGAGCAACTGCAGCAGCATCACCACCTTCTTGGGTAATCACATCTACTTGATTGCGACCACCCCATTCTTGTAATTGATTGCGTGCAGCTGCTCTAAAGGTATCTCCTGCGGCTAAGAGGACAGATTTACCTTGAGATTGAAAGACACTACAAAGCTTGCCAATCGTGGTTGTCTTGCCCGCCCCATTTACCCCTACTACTAACCATACTTCTGGGATATTGAATTTACTAGACTCAAAGAGTGGATTAGGCGAGGGTTCTAAAACCTTTAAGAGGGCGCTTACCTCTTCAATCAGAAGTGCCTGTAGTTCTTCAGGGCTGCAAGCTTTCTCAGATTTAGCTGCTTTACGAAGCTTATTCATCAATTGTTCAGTCGTAGGTAGACCCACATCACTTTGAATCAGTGACTCCTCCAAAGTATCAAACCAAGCCTCATCTGTTTTGCTTGATTGAAAAAGGGATCCAAGGGTTTTACGTAAGCCGAACATAATCGATACAATTTAAACCTTGCATCTTATCAATTTAATTCTTGGGATATGGTGATACAGCACATGCGTTCCAATTTACTCCGAATTTGCTTTTTATTCTTGCTCTGTGCCCCATTATCTTGGGCCGCTAGTAGCGATACTCACGAGTTCAAGCTCAGTAATGGGCTAAAGCTGATTGTCCGCGAAGATCATCGTGCTCCTACTGTTGCGCATATGGTTTGGTATCGGGCGGGCTCAATGGATGAAGTCAATGGCCGTACCGGCGTTGCTCATGTGCTCGAACATATGATGTTTAAGGGTACGAATAAGGTGAAATCAGGAGAGTTTTCACGCTTAGTGGCAGCAGTTGGTGGGCGCGAAAATGCATTTACTTCCCGCGATTACACGGCGTATTTTCAGCAGGTTGAAAAATCCAAGTTAGACAAAGTCATTGAACTAGAGGCGGATAGAATGTCCAATCTTAATTTTGATGATGCCGAATTCTTAAAAGAAATCCAGGTAGTGATGGAAGAGCGCCGCCTGCGTACAGAAGATAATCCCAGCAGCCTCTTAAACGAATCCCTTATGGCAACCGCGTTTATGACTTCGCCCTACCGTCATCCGGTAGTGGGTTGGATGAATGATCTACAAAATATGAAAGCTGCTGATGCACGTGATTGGTATCGCAGTTGGTATGCCCCAAATAATGCAACGGTAGTCATTAGTGGTGATGTTGACCCCAAGCAAATCCTGAAAGTAGTTGAGAAGTATTACGGCGCAATTCCGATGCACGAGCTGCCAGTACGTAAGCCACAAATTGAACCGCCTCAAAAAGGAATCAAGCAAGTTCAAGTGAAGGCTCCAGCAGACAACGCTCAATTAGCCATGGCTTGGAAGGTCCCGCGCTTAGAGCCTGGAAAACTAGATGATCCTGAGCCATATGCCCTTGAACTGTTGACTGCTGTTCTAGATGGTTATGACAATGCGAGGCTAAATAGAGTGCTGGTTAAGCAAGAAAAGGTAGTGAACGATGTTGGAGTGGGTTACGACATGATTTCTCGAGGACCAGAATTATTTTTAATTAACGCTTCTATGGCTAAAGGCAAGACCGTTGCTCAAGCACAAGCTAGTATTCGTAAGTCATTAGAAGAGTTAAAGCAAAAAGGAATTTTGGAATCAGAGCTAAAGCGGATTAAGGTGCGCATTCTTTCAGATCAAATTTATAAACGTGATTCTATTTTTGGCCAAGCGATGGAAATTGGCGGCACTGAGATGGCGGGATTTTCTTGGAAAGATATTGACTACATGTTAGAAAAAATGCAAACCATTACACCCGAGCAGGTGCAAGCGGTTGCAAAAAAATATTTAGTCGATGAAGGCTTAACGATTGCCATACTTGATCCTCAGGCCCGCAAATCTGAAGCAAGTGGGGAGGTCAAATGATGAATACTCTCAAAATAATTGCTGCCGTTTACTTATTGGCGTTTGGGCTCATTAATAATGCCAATGCTATTTTGCCTATTGAGAAGCTCGATGGCTATAAGGGGGCTAAAGGTTATTTAGTGCAAACTAAAACTCTACCGATGGTGGATATTGAAGTTAGCATTGATGCCGGCGATCGTTATGACCCTGTTGGTAAGAGCGGTCTAGCTGATATGGTAGCAGCCCTTATGCAATATGGGGTTAGAGGTGATAATGGACTTTTAACTGAGGCGCAAATTGCAGATGAGATAGCTGATCTTGGTGCCAATATTGGCTTGTCTGTGAGTGGCGAGCGAGCGATTTTGCGTATCCGCAGTTTAAGTAGAAAAGATCTACGTGATCGAGCTGTGAAATTGGCTGCAGCAATGTTAAGTGCACCTACGTATGAAGTCAAAATAGTGGAGCGTGAAAAGCAAAGAGCGATTACTAATTTGCTTGAAGCAGAAACTAAGCCAGAGTTTGTTCTAGAGCGACGCTTTACAAAATTGGTATATGGCAACTACCCACTGGGAAATGCCCCAACTGTTAAATCAGTAGCTGCGGTCAGCGCAAATGATTTAATGCAATTTCATAAGCAGTTTTACCGTGGAGATCGGATGATTGTCAGCATTGTGGGTGATGTTGATCGCATACAAGCAAATGAAATTATGCAAACCCTGCTGCAAAAGACTTCGCAATCTAGTGCCCCGATTGCTAAATTGCCGGAACTGCAACGCTCTCCAGTAGAGCCTTTGGCGCAGCGTGAGATTCAAATTCCATTTGATTCTCAGCAGGCCCACATCGCTATGGGAATGACGGCGGTCACTCGCAGTAATCCGGATTATTTTCCGCTCTTGGTTGGCAATTACATATTGGGCGGTGGTGGCTTTGTATCTCGCTTAATGGCAGAGGTGCGTGAAAAACGTGGACTCGCCTATAGCGTCTTTAGTTACTTTGCCCCAGGAAAAGATACTGGTATTTTCCAAGCCGGACTTCAAACCAAGAATGATCAAGCTGCCATGGCACTTGAGGTGATGAGCTCAACCGTTGCAAAATTTATTGCTGATGGCCCGATCCCATCTGAGCTCATTGCTGCGAAATCTAACTTAGTAAACGGTTACCCATTGCGCATTGATAACAACCGCAAGTTGTTGGATAACGTTTCATCTATCGCCTGGAATGATTTACCGCTCGACACAATGGAGATTTGGACCAAGCAAGTAGAAGCAGTTACTTTGGAGCAAGTAAGTGCTGCTTTCCAAAAATATTTGGCAATGGATCGTATGAAAATTGCGGTGTTAGGTGCGAAAAATAAATAAACCCGCTAAGACTCTGAGGACAGAGCCCCCCAAAAAAGTTCGCATCATTGGTGGTATTTGGAGAAGTCGTTTATTAAGCGTTTTAGATTTACCTGGATTACGCCCGACTACAGATCGCATTCGGGAAACCTTATTTAATTGGCTTGGCCAAGATTTAACAGGTTTACGTTGCCTAGATGCATTTTCAGGCACTGGGGCATTGGGTTTTGAGGCAGCATCTCGTGGAGCTGATGCTGTGGTCTTAGTAGAAAAGGATAAAAAAGCCTATACAAATCTTGTGAGTAATTTTGTTCTATTACAGTCATCACCAGTTGACTGCAAGGTAGAAATTTTGCATAGAGATGGCCTTGAATATCTAAAGCAGCAGGCTGATCAGTCAAGCCATCTCATTTTTATAGATCCTCCTTTTCAAGATCCAGGCCTATTGGATCGAAGCGTTATTGAGGCTGGCCGGATTTGTGATGATGCTTTGGGGGGTGGTATTTATGTAGAATTTCCCTCCAATCGTGCCCGTGAGGAGATAGAGGCCCTACTTCCAGACTGGCATTGTGGAAAATACTTAGAGGCAGGCCAGGTAAAAGCTTGTCTATTTCAGCGTGGAAGGGGCTAAACTCTTGCCTGTAGCTGATAAAGCCTTAGGAGCAATATGACTGTCGCTGTATACCCGGGAACATTTGACCCCTTTACGCGTGGACACGAAGATTTAGTGCGTCGCGCATCGAGCATTTTTGATGAGCTTATTGTGGGGGTTGCCTCTAGTCGTAGCAAACACCCTTTCTTTTCTTTGGAAGAGCGAATTGACATTGCCACAGAGGTCCTTAGTCACTACTCCAATGTAAAAGTAGTAGGTTTTGACGGTTTGTTAAAAGATTTTGCACGTGAGCATAACGCGCGTGTCATTGTGCGTGGTTTGCGTGCAGTCTCAGATTTTGAGTATGAATTCCAGATGGCCGGTATGAATCGTTACCTTTTGCCTGATGTGGAAACGCTCTTCTTAACACCTTCTGATCAATACCAATTTATTTCCGGCACCTTCGTGCGTGAAATTGCTTCAATGGGCGGTGACGTGAGTAAGTTTGTTTTCCCATCTGTTGAAAAATGGTTGGTTAAAAAAATCGCGAGTAATGGCCAGAATAAAAAGTAAGGCGAGTGAGTAATCTATGGCCCTAATGATTACTGACGAATGCATCAACTGTGATGTGTGTGAGCCGGAGTGTCCCAACGATGCCATTTATATGGGTCTTGAGATTTACGAGATCAATCCCGATAAGTGCACTGAATGCGTGGGACACTATGATGCACCTCAGTGTCGTCAAGTTTGCCCAGTAGACTGCATCCCGTTCAATCCCCAATATACCGAATCCCAAGAGCAGTTAATGGCTAAATACAAGCTCATCACAGCAAGCAAAAAAGTCAATACTGCCTAACTTTTAGAGTGCAGCTCCAGCATGGCGCTTTGGGTATCGCCCTGCATAAACAGTGACAGTATTTGCAGACTATTTTCAATGCTGGCATCAATCCATTTTTTCTCTGCTAGTTGTGGCCTACGCAATACATAATCTGCTACATCCATGATGTGACCATCACCAGCTATATCTCTAGGATGGCCGATGCCCAAGCGAAGACGCCAGTAGTCAGCTGTTCCTAGATGGGCTTGAATATCTTTCAGGCCATTATGGCCACCAGTCCCACCCCCTAATTTGATACGGGCAGTCCCAGGCTTGAGATCAAGCTCATCTTGAACAACTAATATATCCGCAGGTGTGATCTTATGAAAACGGCATAGCGCACCCACCGCTTGACCGCTAAGGTTCATATAGGTATTAGGCTTTAGCAGAAAGAGATCTTCACCCTCCCATTTTGCTTTCGCTACATCTCCATGAAAGCGTTTTTCAGATTCAAAGCGAGCATTCAATTGTTTTGCAAGAGCATTCACAAACCAGAAGCCAGCGTTGTGCCGATCATCTTTGTGTTCGTCCCCAGGATTGCCAAGGCCAACAATTAATTTAGTCATGATGGGAGTTTAAGGTCTAAGAAGCTTTTCTACAAAAAGGAAAAAAGAAAGCCCGCTTGCGCGGGCCTCCGTTTGTCAAGATTGCAGCTTAAGTGAATTAAGCCTTATCTTTAGCAGCAGGTGCAGCAGCAGCATCAACTGGGGCTGCAGCGGCTGCCGGAGCAACTTCTTCAGTCTCAGCAGCTTTAACAGCTGGGATACGAGCGTTGGCAATCACTGGGTTCTCTTGTTCTACGTGCAATACCAAGTTAACACCTTTTGGTAGTGGAACGTCCTTAGCGTGAACAGAATGACCTACTTCAACTTTACTCAAGTCCACTTCAATAAACTCTGGTAAGTCTGCTGGTAAACAAGAGACTTCGAGGTCATTGAGAATATGGCTAATAACAGCGCCTTGCAGTTTCACGGCAGCTGAAACTTCAGCATTGGTGAAGTGCAATGGAATACGCATATGAACTTTCTCAGTCGCAGAAACGCGCTGGAAGTCAATGTGTAAGACCAATGGCTTAAATGGATGCATTTGGTAATCACGCAGCAACACTTTTTGTGTTTTTCCGCCGATTTCCAAATCCAAAATGGATGAGTGAAATGCTTCTTTACGGAGAGCATGAAACAGTGCATTGTGATCTAACTCAATAACAGCGGCTGGATCTTTACTACCGTAAACGATTCCCGGAGTTTTTCCGGAATTGCGCAGACGGCGGCTCGCACCCGTTCCCTGTACGCTTCTTTCAA
>CANHLB010000045.1 GCA_947461335.1 Burkholderiaceae bacterium
CAGCGTTCATCAGTTTGCTTCCAAGTTTGTTGTAACTTGCCATGAATAATGGCAGTCTTGTTGGGATAAATCTGGGCAGATCTCTCTAAGAATAAGAGTGGAGTAATTGGAGTGTAGTTAGCTAAATTACGATCTAGCCCCTGCTCATAAATATTTGCCATCATGCACTTTCAATAAGAGTTTTTTAATTGGGAGGCTAGATGTCAGCTAATGCTTTTACGTGCGCCACAACGCTACGACCCAATGCAGAGAGGTTATAGCCGCCCTCAAGACAACTTACGATGCGACCTTTTGCATACTCTTTTGCAATTTCTTTAAGCCGCTTAGTAATCCACACATAATCATCTTCTACTAAACCCATCTGGCCTAAATCATCCTCACGATGCGCATCAAATCCAGCAGAAATAATGATTAGCTCTGGCTCAAAATTCCGTAATGCTGGTAACCACTGTTCCTCTACGATCGAACGCACAACATCACCTTGAGTGGAAGCAGGTAATGGTACGTTCACCATATTGTCTGAAGGATCCAAGCCGCTATAGGGGTAGAAGGGATGCTGAAAGAAACTGCACATCATGACGTTCGGGTCATTAAAGAATGCTGCTTCAGTACCATTGCCGTGATGCACGTCAAAATCGATAATAGCCACACGCTGGATACCATAAGTTTCCTGTGCATAACGAGCAGCGATAGCGACGTTATCAAATAAACAAAAGCCCATTGAACGAGTAGGTTCAGCATGATGGCCTGGAGGTCTTACTGCACAAAAGACATTTTCGACTTCGCCCTTCATCACAGCATCTACCCCGGCTATTGCGGCGCCGGCAGCGCGCAATGAAGCTCTGTAGGTATGGGGATTCATAATGGTGTCGCCATCCAACATGAAATAACCGCTCTCTGGGGCTCGATCTCTAACAAAGCTCACGTGATCGGGGCTATGTACTAGCTCAAGCTGTTCCTCGGTTGCCAAAGGAGCATCTAAATGATGTAAAAAGCGATCCACACCGCTCCGAATCAGCTGATCATTAATTGCCTGAATACGTTCTGGGCACTCGGGATGATGACTTCCCATCTCATGTTTCAGAAAGTCTGGATGAGTTATGTATCCTGTTGTCATTGCTCCAAATCCTCAATAGCAAAACTGTAGTTTTTATAGTCCAATAAGAAGTGCTTAAATTTCAACAATCTAAATCCTTACGCATGAGCTTTCGCATTTCCTACCTGATCCTGGCATTGTTACTTGCTGCCTGCGCTAGCGCCCCAACACAACAACAAAGTAGGCCAGAGCAACCCATCGTAAACCAAGCTGATGATGTCATCACAGAAGCCCGTTTTAGCCAAAGCCTCACTGAGCTACTGAGTCAAATATCTAAAAGCCAAGAAATCCCCTTACAAAGCCTAGAAATAGGCTTCCTTGATGTTAAAACGATACCTTCGATACGCAAATTGGTATTACCCCCATCAGGCACTTTTAAGAAGAATTGGCTGGTTTACCGTAAACGCTTTATTGAGCCGGTTCGATTGAAGGCTGGGAAAGCATTTTGGGAAGAAAACCAAGCCTTTTTGAGTCAAGTGGAGAAAGATTCTGGGGTACCTGTTGAAATCATTGTTGCCATTATTGGCATTGAAACCATCTATGGTCGCCAGACAGGTAATTTTCGGGTTAAGGATGTTTTATCAACACTAGCCTTTAGTTATCCAGATACCCCCAATAAAGCTGCACGCGAGCAACTTTTTAAGGACCAGCTCAAAGAGTTAATTCTGATGTGCTGGACCGAAGCTGGCGGTACACTCCCATCCAAAAATAAAGCTGTAGATGTTAATAGTGCACGCTTTAGTGCTTGCTTAAATCAGAATAGCTCTTATGCAGGTGCGATTGGTTTACCCCAATTCATGCCTAGCAGCATTCGCAATTTTGCAGTCGATGGTGATAGTGATGGAAAGATTGATTTGAAGCAAAGCCCTAAAGATGCCATTGCTAGCGTTGGTAATTTTATGAAGCAACATGGTTGGCAACCTGGTATGCCCATTTCTTTCCCAGTTCAAATCACTGGCATACCCGCCGCAAAAGAATTAGCGGATGGTGAACCACAACTAAAACATACCGTTCAAGAGTTGGTAGAAAAAGGAATTTTGACTAAGCAACAAGGTGACTTACAAGCTGGTGGTGTAGCACCCCAAAGCAAAGCATTCATTGTTGACCTTCCCTATCCCGATAAAGATGGCTCAGATCAAGTTCAGTACTTTGTTGGCCTAAACAATTTCCTTACGATTGTGCAATACAACCGTAGCTACTTTTATGCACAAAGCGTAGCCGAGTTCGCTGAAGCCCTTGGTTACAAAAATCAAAGTGTTGTACCAGCAGAAAATACAGTAAAGACGCTTAATACCAAGACACCTACGAACTCAAATGAGAAGCCTAAACATAAGAAGTCCAGCTCAAAGAAGAAAACTAAGGCAAATTAAGCAGGAAACACGCCAGTAGATAAGTAGCGATCACCACGATCACAAACAATAAAGACGATGGTGGCATTTTCAACTTGCCGAGCAATACGCAGCGCCACTACTAAAGCACCTCCAGCTGATATACCGCAGAAAATACCCTCTTCTGCTGCCAAGCGACGTGCCATCTCTTCAGCGTCTGCTTGGGAGACATACTCAATTCGGTCCACTTTGTCACCTTGGTAAATCTTAGGTAGATACTCTGGAGCCCATTTACGGATTCCAGGAATTTGTGAACCTTCTTCGGGTTGTGCGCCAATGATCTGAATGGCTGGATTCATCGACTTTAAGTAAGTTGAAACGCCTGTGATAGTGCCAGTTGTACCCATCGCTGAAATGAAATGGGTAACCTGACCATCGGTATCACGCCAAATTTCTGGTCCAGTAGTTTCAATATGCGCTCTTGGATTATCGGGATTCGCAAACTGATCTAGCAATCTACCGCGCCCTTCTCGCTGAAGCTGGAGTGCATAGTCTCGCGCAAACTCCATGCCACCAGACGCAGCAGTCAAAATGAGCTCAGCTCCGTAAGCAGCCATACTTTGGCGCCGCTCAATACTTTGATTTTCTGGCATAACCAATACCATCTTGTAACCCAACATAGCAGCGGTCATGGCTAAAGCAATACCGGTGTTTCCACTGGTTGCTTCTATTAAGGTATCGCCAGGTTTAATTTCGCCACGCTCTTGCGCGCGCATGATCATTGACAGCGCAGGTCGGTCTTTAACCGACCCGGCTGGATTATTACCCTCCAACTTACCTAGAATCACATTATTGCGAGTCGAATTCTCAAGGCCAGGAATTCGTTGCAACTGGACTAAAGGCGTATTGCCAACAGTCTGAGAAATGGTCAGGTAAGAAGGTTTGCTCATAAGACCATTTTAGCCATAAGCACACCTACACACGAAATGGCTTAATTTCTGCGGCCTGCTGCCGCACGCTCTTGCTGATGGCGATTACCAGTTTGAGTACGAGAACTACGTCTACCAGAGGCCCCGCCCTCCTTCTTGGTCCGGCCATTTGGCTCCCGAAAGGAGCTGGGAGCCTCGATCGTTAGACCGTTATCCACCATCTTTTCGACTGATTTCATGCCAATCCCTCTGACCCGCTTTTGCAAATCATTGGCATCTTGAAAATGACCCCCATCCAATCTCTCAGCAATAATCGTTTTTGCCTTTGCAGGTCCTATTCCCTTAATACTCTCTAACTCTGATTGAGTAGCCGTATTGACATTCACTGGTGAGGCAGAAACCCCAAGGGAAGCAAAAGCTAAAACTGCTGAAAGTGCAGATACTCTCATTAAACGTTTGACACTCTCTACATTGAAATAACTAGTCATAGACTCTCCATTAGTAAATAAAAAATCCACGAACACAAAGTGCGCGTGGATCATTTAAAACGAATGGTAATAAGTATGGTTGACTTAAAACTTAAGTAGACACATTAATCAGTAAATTCTGATAAAGCACTCTATTTTTGATTCAAAATAAATTGGGCGGCACGTTTTATAAGCTCAGGCTCAGTTTGATTAAATCCATGATAGGAAAAGGAATCGCAAACGTTACCTTCACTGATGCCACCTTCAATAATTTCTAGTTGAGAAATATAGCTTTTAGGTCTTGATGAAACAATGTGCTCGGAGGCGGAAAGAGGTGTACCAGCACACTGATCATTTATATGATGAATTGCTAAAACAGGAAACTGAGGGTCATCACTCAATCTGGCAGTTCGCACTGTCCCAGCAATAATAATTCCAGCTAGTGAGTTTGTTTTGACTTGATTTGCAAAATATGTAGCGGTAGATGTCCCCATGCTATGACCAAAAATCCAAATAGGTAAGCCAGTTTTGCTTTTGTAAAAACTAACTACTTCACCCACTCTTTTGAGATGATCCTCTTGATCTCTACGATCACCCCTTCTTAGGTCACCTAAGTCATATGGAGTGTCGACCAGTACAGCATCAATCTGATATTGTGCCCAGAGATTAATTGAACGGACAAAGGTATGACGATTTCCAGTCGTGCCGTCATCTTTGAGGCGTAGCATGCCACCGCCACCAGGAAATAACAAAACTAGAGCTTTTGGATTTTTTGTATCAAGCAAAAGTGTACGTGTAGGGGCATCTTGTTGATGTGAGATATCAACTACCTGGCCATGAGCGCCAATACTAATTTGGCATAGACACAATGCCAATAAAAATCTAGCTACCAATGATTCCCTTAAGGCCTGTGTAGATAGATACAGCAGTAGTGCCTAGTGCCACTACAGTTCCACCATGTTCTTGTAGTGTTTTCATAAGCCCAAAGATTCCTTGAATAGAGGAAGTACCCCGGGCTGAATGACTAGATGTTGCTCTGAGAAGTGCATTCAAGAAGCCAACTTGACTACGCCTTTGCTTATTTGCATAGGCAACACCGCCAAGCAACATGCCCGTTAAAAAGCTAAACGCTATGCTTGCGGAATATTCTAAAACTTCTTTCCATTCAAATAAGTTCTGTGGAAAAACTGGCGAATGATCTACCAAGCTTGTTATCCAACTCATTCCAATCACCGATGTCATCGCGAGAAATACAACGCCAACAAACCACGGGAAAATCTTATGTGCGTGGCTCTTAAATAAGAAATACGCAAACGGAAGTGGAAGAATCATGGAGATGATACGTAGATAAATCATCTTAGTGTCATAAACCACTGCTATTAACCAATGTGCTAATAACAATAAAAGTAAAGGTACGAGGAGATAAAGAGCAATATCTTTTATCCAAGAAAATAAAGATCTATTAGTGAGATGCTGATTTTGCTCATTGAGCAAGTACTCTAATTCGGCAATCCTCAGCTCATAAGCCTCATTGCTAGGGACTAATGCTAATCGCTCTTCTAAGCCAGCAATCTTAGTCATCATCGGCTTAAAAAGATAAAGATCACGACTGCAGGTCTTACATACATAAGCATCTACTGATACCTCTGAGAGGCAATATGGACAATTCATTGTTTATTGACCACCAAATTCAATACTGAATTGGTTTCACGTCCCTCAGTATCTTTAACTGTTACCCGAATGGTATGGGTCCCTGGAGGTACATCAGCTTTTGCAAAATCAATGCCATTAGCAGAGATGGCACTCTTCAAGCGAGGAGTTAAATCTACAAAAGGAGATTTCATATACACCACCTTGACAGAGCTAGGATCAATCTTTGCATCACCACGTGGCTCAAAACTCACCCTGAAATCAAATGGTGCTGCTATCGGAGTATCCGCTTCTGGTGAGACTAATTTAACTGATGGTCCACGAGAGATACCACGGGTCGCCAAAGTGCCGGCAGGTGGTGGAAGAGCTGCTTCCTTAGCAGTGATTAACGGAGCAGAAATTACCACCTGTGTTGCAATCATTAGTGAAGTCATTAGTAATGCCTTGGCTAATTTCATAAAAACCTTAAATAGTTAAAAATACAATTTCCATAGATCTTAATTCAATCCCCAACCACTACAAAAGGAGCCCAAAACAAGGGGTGAGCATAAGCGTACTTCATATTAGCGCCTTCCCTCATGCCACCTTGGTCAATTTGATTTAGCATTGCCTGCCTTAGGAGCTCGGCCTTGCTGGTACCTTGGGCTTTTTGCTGACTTTTAAAGAGGTCTGTCATTAGGGTTCTAGAAGCAACTGAATCTACCGGCCAGTTCGACACTAGGAGTGCTTTTGCGCCCGCAAAGAAGAAAGCTCTCCCTAATCCAGAGACTGCTTCAGAGCCAGCACCGTCGCCCGCCGCTGTATTACAAGCAGAGAGTACTACCCAGTCGGCATCCAACTTTAAAGTTAGTACTTTGTCCATCGTTAAGAGGCCATCATCTTTATCACCCGTTACATCAGGAGACGATAGCGCTAGCGCTGGTTGAGTCAGGCCATTGAGCTCTCCTGGCACCAAGCCATGAGTAGAAAACATGATGACTTTGCGATCTGATAAATCCATTGAAGTTACCTGCTTCACGCTAGCTTGCTTATGCAAAAAAATATCGCTAGGCTGAGCGCCAACTACTTTAGCAATTTCTTCAATTTCCAAACTAGTATCTGGCAAACGTGGAAGCAGGGCCAACTCTGCCGAACTCACTCCAGAAGTCTTAGGTGCACTTCTTAATTTCAAAGGCGTGCCCCTTGTAGCAAGCTGTGTTGAAGAACTTTTTTGAGCGCTCTTTTCCTGAGTACTGCTGAAGTAGGGGTCACCAAAACCAACGAAATTCTTTAGATTAGGGTTGCCCTCCGGAAGACTTCTTAAGGCCGTGAGAGCGGTGACTGAAGGCACCTGAGCAACTGCGATATCTCTCGTAAGCCATGGAACTGACTTATAACCAGCGAAAGCAATTGCCCCACCTTTGGCCGGCTGATTTGTTGCTCGAGTTACTAGCAACGATATTGGCAACTGACCCAGTTCTGCATGAGGGACAACTAACATGATTTTTTTGCCTTTAAAGCTTGCCTCTACAGGCGCTAAAATTTCTTGATAAAGCTTATATGCCAACACCACATCAAATGGAGGAATTTCATCGATTGTTGATACTCCAGGATCGAGCGCTTTCCGCAATTGTGCCACTTCCTTAGCCATTTGAATGCGGCCAATTGGTAGTTGTGAAAACTGCGCTCCTTGCTTGCTGATAGCCCAAACATACCCAGTATTTTCAGAAAAATACCACGATACAAGAACCTCATCAGCTTTCAATAACTTCTGGGTTCGCTCAATTGAAGCGGGCTTAGGCTCAACTAGCTCCGCATAGTCAGGAAACTTTTTCTCAATCTCTTTTTTAAGCGCTTCACGCTGTGACTTAAATGTCTCTATATCAGATCGAATCTTGCCTTGAACTGCAGGCAATTGCTGATCGGGAGATGCTGAACGCAAACCGGTTAATAATTCTGAAAGGGCATTGATCCGCCTCTGCAAATCTTGCTCCTGCCGCGCAAGTCCGGCCAATTGTGGATCTTTAATGCTTGCTCGAGCAGCACTGGCAGTCAGAGCTCTTTGAACTCCGCTACCCCTAGCAATATCTGCAACCTGAAAAGCCTGTGCTGCTGAAGATAAAGCTTGTGTAGGATCTGTTTTTGCAGTGTGCGCCAATGAGGCTAAATAACTTTCCAATAAAAAAGTCATTCTTTGTTGCTGTTTAATGCTGCTGGTATCATTTTCAACATCATTTCGGGCTTGATTAATCAAAATAGGCATAGATGCTTTATATGCAGCATCTGCCTGAGACCATTTATTTTCTGCTTGTAAACTTGCCGCATCAAATGCCAGAATCATAGCCAATCGTGGAGAGTTTTTATCAGAGGAGAGTTCCTGCCTCTTAAGCATAGTGCCCACCATCTCATTAGCCTGGTTAAACTTACCAGTCTTGAGCATAGCCAAAACCCAATCAAGATCTCCAAATTGATAGCTTTTTGCAATCTCTGGGTCTGTTTTAATTCCAGCAGCCATTTCCTCAAAAACTTGAGTTGCCTCTGCATATTTTCCATCCGCTACAAGCGCAGAACCTAAGGATCTCTGTGCCAGAGCCAGCGTACTGTTAGCACCTGATGCGCCGGCAGCTTTAACGGTACTTACTGCTAATCTTGATAGAAGAACGGCTTCAGAGTATCTTCCCTGTTCATTAACAACGACAGCAAGACCTCTTAAACCGCGAGCAACCTCTATAGAGTTTGAACCAAAACTTGACAGAGAAAGAGTGATTGATTTTCGGGCGTAGAACTCAGCATCAATTAATTTTCCCTGTCTTAATAAAACACTAGATAGATTTAATTCACGGTTAGCTATTTGAGTAACATAAATACGTGGATTATTTGAGGCATCAGCAGTGGATCTAACATCGTCCCCAACAACATCAATTTTTGATGGGCTATTTTTAACTTTTTGATACTGCATCTCAAGCAAATGTAGTGTTTTTCTAAGGGACCGTTCACTCTCTAACCATTGACCCTGACCGGAGAAATAAATTCCCCGAGCGCCCTCATATGAAGCCTCCCAATTAGGCCCAAGCTCCATATATCCTCGAGACCTTTTTAAACTATTTAGGGTGCTTTCCATAGTCTCAAGTTCTTTTTTTGCCGCCTCAAAATTTCCAGAATTCACATAATATGTAACTAGCAGCCTACCCATCGTCATTTGAAAGCCGTTCAAATTGGGTAAAGCCGATAATTGATACGCTTGAGCTTTTTGAATAAGGGAAATAGCAGCAGACTGCTTGCCAACAGAATTTTCTAGCACACTTAAATTAATCAGATCATTTAAGTGCAAGCGTGGATTAGTGGATGGATACTTATTTACTGCTATCTCTAAATTTTTTAGAGCCTCGCCAGTATTTCCTAGGTCCTCAAAGGCTGCTGATCTTCTAGTATAAAAGTGATTCAGGACTTCGTTATCTTGTGATGCTGGCAATGGTGATGCTACTATCTTTTTTGCACGCTCGACAATAGCTAGATCTGGTTTGGTTTGCTCCACCAGCCTGAGGATGTCTTTAATATCTCTAGGTGGAGCTTTAATATTCTCAATATTCACTTCTTCCTTGGTAGTTGTTGCCAAGGAAGCGGCTGGGAGAGAGAAAATTCCACAGCCAATCAAGAATGACGAGATTAAAGCATGCCTTCGCATGGGATTCCTCTAGTTTTTATAAGGGATATATTAGCTCAAAACTAGCATCTATAAAAGATGCTTTTTATCGCTTAAAGGGGATTGGCTAAGAATCCTAAATTTGCCTCTAGCCACTCAATATATCGACCTACACCTTGTTCAACATCTAAGAAGGGTTCTGTGTAGCCTGCAGCACGAAGTTTTGTGAGGTCTGCTTGAGTAAAGCATTGATACTTTCCTCTGAGCGCATCCGGAAATGGGATGTACTCAATGGCTTTTTCTTTCACTAATTCTTGTAGGGTGGCTGCTTGCGCTTTATCAAGCTTACGCATGGCATTAGCGACTGCATGCGCAACATCATTAAAGGGTTGTGCACGGCCACTACCTAAATTAAAGATTCCGCTAATTTCTGGGTGATCAAAGAAAAAGAGATTTACTTTAACAACGTCTTCTACAGAAACAAAGTCACGACTTTGCTCACCTGGGCCATAACCACCATACTCACCAAACAGTTTGACATGGCCATTAGCCTTGTACTGGTGATATTGATGAAAGGCGACTGATGCCATGCGACCTTTGTGAGACTCGCGCGGTCCATAGACATTGAAATAACGAAAACCAACCACTTGTGCAGTATTCGCCTTTTCAGCAAAGCGCTTGCGCATCACTTGATCAAATAAGAACTTGGAGTAGCCGTAGATATTGAGCGGCTTTTCATGTTCACGGCTTTCAACGAACACATCTGATCCACCATAGGTGGCAGCTGAAGAGGCGTAAAGCAGTTGTACTTTTTGCGCAGTGCAGATATCTAACAAATCCATGGTGTAGCGATAATTATTCGCCATCATGAAAATGCCATCGGTTTCCATAGTGTCAGAGCAAGCGCCCTCATGAAAAATGGCCTTTACCTTGCCAAACTTGCCGCTTCTAAATGCTTCCAGAAACTCATTTTTATCTAAG
>CANHLB010000046.1 GCA_947461335.1 Burkholderiaceae bacterium
CCCAACTTGGTATTCCACACGCTTAGAAAAAGTTAAAGGCGTTACAGAAGAAACTACTACTGGCGTTCATCGTCTGTATCAAATGTTTTCTAAAGGCGAATTGAAGTTCCCAGCGATTAATGTAAATGACTCTGTGACTAAGAGCAAATTCGATAATCTCTATGGTTGCCGCGAGTCTTTAGTAGATGCGATTAAGCGTGCTACCGATGTCATGGTGGCTGGTAAGGTTGCAGTGGTTTGTGGTTATGGCGATGTGGGTAAGGGCTCAGCTCAAGCATTGCGTGCATTATCTGCTCAGGTATGGGTTACTGAAGTAGATCCAATTTGTGCATTACAGGCAGCGATGGAAGGTTACCGTGTTGTCACTATGGATTATGCAGCTGATAAAGCAGATATTTTTGTTTCTGCAACAGGCAACTACCATGTGATTACGCATGACCATATGGCGAAGATGAAGAATCAAGCCATCGTTTGTAATATTGGCCACTTTGATAATGAGATTGATGTTGCTGGTATTGAAAAGTACAAGTGGGAAGAAATCAAGCCACAAGTGGACCATGTAATTTTCCCAGCAAGCAATGGTAAGCCTGAAAAGCGCATCATCATTTTGGCAAAAGGCCGCTTAGTTAATCTTGGCTGCGGTACTGGACATCCATCCTATGTGATGAGTTCTTCATTTGCAAACCAAGTGATTGCTCAAATTGAATTATGGAATGCGGTCGGTACGGATAAGTATCCTATCGGCGTTTACACATTGCCTAAGCATTTGGATGAAAAGGTTGCGCGTTTACAGCTGAAAACTCTCAATGCAGAGTTAACTGTGTTGTCAGATCAGCAAGCTTCTTACATTGGCGTAACGAAGGAAGGCCCATATAAGGCTGACCACTACCGTTATTAATCCAATTTGTTTAATAGATACCTAGGCCCAAAACCATGGAATTAAGCGTCGAATTCTTTCCTCCAAAATCACCTGAAGGTGAGAAGAAGTTGCATCTCGTGCGCGAGCGTTTCAGTCAAATGCTCAAGCCCGCTTTTTATTCTGTGACTTTTGGTGCTGGTGGTTCTACTCAGTCTGGCACATTAAAAGTGGTGAGCGATATTCATACTGCTGGTGCAGTCGTTGCCCCCCACTTATCTTGTGTTGGTAGTTCACGTGAGAGCGTGCGTGCCATGTTAAAGCAGTATCAAGCCTTAGGCGTGAAGCGAATTGTGGCTTTACGCGGTGACTTACCCTCAGGTATGGGTCAGTATGGTGAATTCCATCATGCCAATGAGTTGGTGGAATTTATCCGCGCAGAAACAGGAGATTGGTTTCATATTGATGTAGCAGCTTATCCTGAGTGTCATCCTCAAGCAAAGTCTCCTGCTAGTGATGTCGATTTCTTTGTACAAAAAATGAAGGCTGGCGCCAATTCAGCTGTAACGCAGTATTTCTTTAATAGTGATGCTTACTTTCGTTTTGTAGATGAGGCTTATGACCTGGGCGTTACTGAGCCTATCATTGCTGGAATCATGCCGATTACCAATAGTAGTCAGCTGTTGCGCTTCTCTGATGCCTGTGGTGCCGAGATCCCTCGTTGGATTCGTCAACGTCTCCAATCTTACGGCGATGATATTGCCTCTATTCGGGCATTTGGTGAAGAGGTGGTGACAGATTTATGCGATCAGTTATTGACTGCAGGTGCACCAGGCTTGCATTTTTATTCTTTGAATCAGGCAGATGCTGTTTTAGCCATTGCAGATAACTTGGATCTCTCGAAGCAAGTTAACTAAGTAGGGCAGACTCGGTAAGCAGCATATCTAAAGGTTCGTCATGGGTTTGAGCCACCCATTGCGAATCATTAAGTTTTTGCCAATCAAATCCTATCCCAATACAAATGAGTTTGGGGTGCTCTTTTCTAAGCTTAGCCAGGGTGCGGTCAAAATAACCTCCGCCATAACCTAAACGCCAATAATAGGATTTGCCATTCTCAACGGAGCTTGACCAACCTACACAGGGAATGAGAATGCAATCAGGGTAGATTGCTGGTCTTTGGGGGTTACTTGGGCTTGGTTCGGGTATGCCATGCTTACTTGGAATTAAAAGATCGCCATCCTGCCATTCATAGAAGTCAAGGCACTTATCAGGCCTTGCATACGGAAGCGCCAGACGACGTTCAGGGCTTTGGTTTGCCCAAGTAGTTAATGCTGTCCGCAAATCAAGCTCATCTTGGATGGGCCAATAGAGTGCTATAACCCCCAGCGCATTGCCATCTTTCGCCAAAAAATGATTTAGACCAGCAAGTAGTCGATCTTTAGTCTGGGCATAATTTTGCTTAGTAGCAAATTCTTTACGTTGCTTTAACAAATCTTGACGAAGAGTTTTTGGCGAATTACCGTGCATATAGTCCATTATCAGGCGAAAATTAGAAAATATAGTAAACAAATTAAAGCCAGATGAATACTGGCAACTAAGTACAGGGCTAGATAGTGAAAAAGATGTCGGAAATTCTCAAAAGTAATCAGTTCCGTTGGGCCAATATCTTGATCCTAGGATTTGCCTTAGCGATGCCCGCTGCTTTTGCTGAAAAGACCAAAAAACCAAGCTTGCCAAAGTCCTATGAAAGTAAAGTTGCCCCTGCTGAGATTACTGATGCTGATCGCATGTTTATTGAATTGCGTGAAGCTGCCAGAAAGAATGATGTTTTTCGAACACAGCAACTTTCTTCCAGCTTAGCAACGTATCCATTTGATGATTATGTGGCGTACTTTCGAATTAAGCCGCAATTATTTGATAGCGCTGGTGGCCCCCGTGGCGATTACAGTGCTGATGCTCAAGTTGTTGCATTCTTAAATCAATATCAAGGAACCGCTTTAGCGGATCGGATGCGCAATGATTGGCTCTTGGTATTGGGTAAGCGAAAAGACTGGGCACGCTTTGATGCAGAGTATGCAAAGTTTGTTCTAGATGATGATACTCAGGTGAAGTGCTATTCCTTATTATCTAAATTATCGCAAGGCGAGAACCCAACTAAATTAGCCATCGATTCTCGTTCAGTATTACTTGATCCAAGTTACTTCGGACAAGCTTGTCAGGAGCTGGTTCCTTCTTTAGTAGCTGCTGGTGGCATGACATCAAGCGAAGCAAAGGCTATTGGTCGTGCAGCCAGTGAAAGAGGTTTTGATACCATGGCGCGCCGCTTGGGTGGCGAGGATCCTATCGCAGAAATTGTCAAGACTGCCAAAGCCGACCCCTCAAAAGCATATCGAGATTTTTTACAAAGCTCCTCGCGTTATAGCAAGGAGAATCAGGCAGTTGCTTGGGGTGTGATCGGGCAATTTTTGGCAAAGAAATTAGATCCTAATGCAGATGATGCCTATCGTTTGCAGCAAGAACTTGGCTATAACGAGCTACTCTCTGTTGAGTCGCAAGAGTGGAAAGTACGCGCAGGATTACGTGCTAAAGATTGGGCCTTAGTCAAAAATGCAATCGAAGGGATGAACCCCGCTGTGCGTAGCAAAGATCCAGCTTGGACCTATTGGTATGGTCGCGCTTTGAAGGCTGAAGGACAAGATGCCAAGGCTAAAGAGAGTTTTGAGTTAATTGACGAACAATATAATTTTTATGGACAACTTGCTCGCGAAGAGCTGGGAAAGTCAAATCATGCCCCATCACGAACCAAGATAACCGAGCAAGAGGTTGATGCAATGGCTAGTCGCAAAGGCTTCATCAGAAGTGAGCGTTTATACGCTATGAATCTGCGCTTTGAAGGTAATCGCGAGTGGAATTGGGAGTTGCGCAACATGACTGACAAACAGTTACTAGCTGCTTCGGAATACGCTAAGCGTATTAACTTGTATGACCGTGTCGTAAATACTGCTGATCGCACAAAGCAAGAGCATGACTTTAGTTTGCGTTATCCAACACCATTTAGAGATGAGCTTTCACCGATTGCCAGACAAATCGATTTGAATCTTGCCTGGGCTTACGGATTAATTCGTCAGGAGTCACGCTTCATCATGAATGCATCTTCGTCGGTTGGGGCCTCCGGTCTTATGCAAGTCATGCCAAATACAGCAAAGTATGTTGCTAAGAAAATTGGAATGGTTAATTACACCAGCGATAAGTTGAGCGACACTAATACTAATTTGACTTTGGGTAGTAATTACCTAAATATGGTCTTAATTGACTTGGATGGCTCTTGGGTATTAGCATCTGCAGCATATAACGCTGGACCTTCTCGCTCAAAAGCATGGCGCGAGAAATTAACAGGCCCTACTGAAGGTGCAATCTTTGCAGAGACTATTCCCTTTAATGAGACGCGCACTTACGTAAAAAATGTGCTGTCAAACGCTAATTACTATTCATCTGTCATGAATGGTCAAACCCCATCTTTGAAGCAGCGCCTGGGTGTTATTGCACCTAAAGCGGCTACCCAATCTGAGTTACCTTAATAAGTATTTTTCAAAATGAGAGCCTATGAAATATGACATCCTTTTGATTGGCGGTAATGGATTTGTTGGGCGGGTATTGGCTGCGCAATTACAAGCTAAGGGCTATTCTGTTCTTTTGCCTACTAGTCACCTAGCCGCTGCCCGTGAGTTACGCATGTTGCCAAAGGTGCACTTGGAAGAGGCTGATGTTCATGATTTTGATGAATTGCAATCTTTGTGTGCACGTGTTGAGCCTAACGGGGCTGTGATGAATTTGGTTGGCGTTTTGCACGATAAGCCAGCCGTGCCTTATGGCAAAGTATTTAAAGCGGCCCACGTAGATTTACCAAAAAATATTATTACTGCGATGCAACTGCATGGCCTCAAGCGATATCTCCATATGAGCGCTCTAGGTGCAGATTCTCATGGACCATCAATGTATCAGCGTAGCAAGGGTGATGGTGAGGCAGCAGTGAAGGCTAGTGAACTAGATTGGACTATTTTTAGGCCATCAGTAATCTTTGGTGCCCAAGATCAATTCATTAATTTGTTTGCTAAGCTCGCAAAACTATTTCCAGCAATGCCTTTAGCAAACCATCAGGCGAAGTTTCAGCCAGTGAGTGTAGATGATGTGGCAACAGCTTTTGCAATGGCATTAACAATGCCTCAAACCATTCATCAATCCTATGATTTAGTAGGACCTACGATCTACACTATGAAAGAGATTGTGGAGTTTGCTGCACGCAAGGCCAAAACATCTTGTGCCATTATTCCTGTGCCTGATTTTGTAGGATATTTGCAGGCCTTAGCATTTGAATTTTTGCCAGTTCCAACTCTCATGTCTCGTGACAACATTGCCTCAATGCGATTGCCGAATGTACTGCCAGTAAATGGTCAAGATGCATTGAGTGAAGTATTTAAAATGAGTCGACGAAGCCTAGAAGGTATGAAGTAATGAAGATCTATGCAGTCGGCGGTGCAATACGGGATACCTTAATGGGTTTACCTGTGCACGACATCGACTATGTAGTAGTTGGTTCTAGCGTTGATGAAATGATTGCCAAAGGATTTCGTCCTGTGGGCAAGGATTTTCCAGTCTTTATTCATCCAGAAACGCAAGCGGAGTATGCGCTGGCACGTACTGAACGTAAAACAGGCCAAGGTTATAAGGGTTTTCATTTTTATGCTGATCCTTCGGTGACTTTAGAGCAAGATCTATGCCGGCGTGATTTAACAATCAACGCCATGGCACAAGAAGTGGGCGCTGATGGAAAACAATTTGGCTCGATCATTGATCCCTATAACGGCCAAGAAGATTTAGCTGCCAAAGTATTTCGTCACGTATCGGATGCTTTTGCTGAAGATCCATTGCGCTTATTGCGTATCGCACGATTTTCTGCCCGCTTTCCTGAATTTTGCATCGCTGATGAAACGATGTCTGCATTAAAAGCAATTGTGCAATCTGGTGAATTAACCACACTATCAGCAGAGCGAATTTGGCAGGAGCTCGCCAGGGGTTTGGTTGCTATCCGACCTATGCATATGTTTCAGGTCTTACAAAATACTGGCGCAGCTAATGCTTTGCTGCCAAGCACGCTCACCAAAAAACTCGCAAAAGAGCCATTTCGTGAAAAACTGATTGCCTATTTAAATGTAAGTGGTACTAGCTTAGAGGAGCGTTGCGCTATTTGCTTAATGGACCTGCCTGCAAGTGAGATCCATAATTGGGCTGAATGCGTACGTATGCCTATTGAGGTGCGTGACTTTAGTGAAATCTTTAGTGAGCTAAGGATATTGACTAACAAGTACGAACACACTGCTTACCAAGCTGTTGATGTATTGGCTTGGTTTAATCGTGCCGATGTTTGGCGAAAACCAGATCGTAGCCAAGTATTACTGAATCTTGCCGATAAAGTCGGATTCAATGTTTCTATATTGACAGCGGCACTGCATAATGCTCAAGCATTAAATACAGCAGAGATTATTGCTAGTGTTGAAGCGCAAGACCGATCTAATGGTGAGCGTATCGGCAGTGCTTTTGAGTCTGCAAGGCTTGCTGCAATTACTGCCGCACTTCAGTCTTGACTTTTAGAGTCTATTTCTGCCACGAAGTCCCGGCAGATATTCTAAAGAATGCTCGGGCAGTAAATCTTTGAGGTTTTTAGAGAATACAAACGCTTTGAAAAGCTCTCCCATTTCAGATTCAGCGAGTAATTTTTGTAATGAGTTTGAAATCGGCAGAAATGTCGCAGGATCACCTGGATCGCCAATCTCTAATGCAATATCGCCAATTCCAGCATCTAATAAATAAGCTGCTTGATTCGTGAGAAATACATCGTCTGCATTTGCTGCGAGGGCAGTTCGAGCAATTTGTGACCATTCAACGTGTGTCGTTATGTCACAAAGACCAGGTAAATGAAAGGGATCTTGAATTGCAAGATGACGCTGGTGGGCCATCAGGGTGCCTTCGAGTCTTTGAGGATGGTAGTACTCGCTTTCTGGAAAGCCATAGTCGAAAGCTAAAAATAGACCCATATCTAATTGGGTTGCAACTTCGTGCATCCATGCATTGGCAGGGGTATGCAATTCAGTGACGTAGCCTTCAGAGAAGTTGTCGTTTAGTAGGTTTACAGAAAGCAAGCTCTGCTCTACAGGCAAACCCACCTTCCAAATGAGTTTGCCATCCTTAAATGCAACACCATACCAATACCAAAATCCATTTTGGTAAATGATGACATCACAAGGAATGGCATCAATCACCTCATTAGCAACAATGACACCTTTAAAATTTTTCGGTAATGCGCTCAACCAATTGCATTGAGTGGAGAGTTTCAATTCTTTAACAATGCTACTGATATGTTTTTGCTGACGCTGTGCCAAGTCTGGAGAGATCTCAATGATGTCGTAGCGATCCAGGCTAAATCCGAGATCATGTAAGCGACTCAGAATGGAGCTCGCAAGCTTTCCTGTTCCAGCGCCAAATTCGAGGATTTGAGTGGGCAAGCCTTTTTCTCTTAGGCCTTCAAGAATAGGTAATAGGGTAGAGCAAATAGCAGCCCCAAAGAGTGGGCTTAATTCGGGGGCCGTAGTGAAGTCCCCACCAGCACCTAATTTGTGTGCCCCAGCGCTGTAATAGCCCATTCCAGGCTCATATAAGGCCATTTCCATAAATCTAGAAAATGGCAGCCAGCCACCCTGGGAGGCTATCTCAGAGGCAATTTTGCTCTTGAGGAGCTTGCTGTGCTCCTTTTCAGGGCTGGTCAAGGTAATATCCATAGCTCGCTAGTCTAAGAGAATTTAATTGAACCCATCCGTATCCCAGCAACAGAAAGCAGTTTTAGTGACTGGCGCTGCCAAGCGTCTAGGTCGGGAAATTGCATTGCAGTTTGCGCGCCAAGGTTGGGATGTGGCTGTTCATTATGGTCGATCTGAGCAAGAGGCTACCCAAACAGTCCAGCAGATTCAGGAATTGGGAGTCAAATCTCATGCCTTTAGAGCGGATTTGGCAGATGAGACTGCCACCAAAAAGTTGTTTGCTGCCGTTAGTCAACAATTTACAAATTTACATTGCTTAGTCAATAGTGCATCTATTTTTGAATATGACCGCGCTAATTCAAGTTCACCTCTAAGCTCTCAAAGTTTACAAGACCATATGCAGGTTAATTTAGCAGGGCCGATTCTGCTCTCGCAATTAATGTTTGAATATCATAAAAATAAAGCAAATAAAATAGGGGAAGAGTATTTGCCCTCGGTCATTCAATTGCTTGATCAAAAATTAATTAATCTCAATCCAGATTATTTGTCATACACCCTATCAAAGGCTGCGCTTGCTACTTCAGTTGAAGTCTTAGCCCTAGATTTTGCACCCCACCTCCGAGTAGTTGGCTTGGCACCTGGAATTTCTTTACCTTCTGGAAATCAAACGGATGAGGAATTTGCGAAAGCACATCAGAAGACGCCATTAGGGAAATCTTCAACGTCTGAAGATATCGCCAAGGCAGCTGTATTTTTGGCACAGGCTAACGCTATTACTGGTACCACTTTATATGTTGATGGTGGCCAACATTTACTACCCTCATCACGTGATGTGATGTTTAAAACAAATTAAGTAGACTATTTATGCATGCCATTCTTTCCCATCCTGCCCTTGTTGACTGCAGGCGTTTATTTTTAAAAGACTATGAGATTTATATCAATATTGGAGTTCATGATTTTGAGAAAAAAGCAGAGCAACGTGTCATTCTGAATGTAGATCTCTACATTCCGTTAGCTATGAATATCCCAACGCGAGATCAATTAGATGAAGTAGTCGATTACGACTTTATGCGTGAAACCATTAAGAATCTGGCTTCTAAAGGACATATTCACTTACAAGAAACATTTTGCGATGATATTTTGGCTGCGATGCTAGCTCATCCTAAAGTATTGGCAGCACGCGTTAGTACTGCAAAGCCAGATGTCTATCCAGATTGTTACTCTGTTGGTGTTGAAGTATTTCGGATAAAGCAAGCATAAGTGAGTTGTCATGGGTGATATTCGTAAAGTAATCTTCGAAGAAAATAAGCTAGAGAAAAAACTCTGTCGCCTAGTTGGCCAAGCTATTGGCGACTTTGGCATGATTGAAGAAGGTGACAAAGTGATGGTATGTGTTTCTGGTGGCAAGGACAGCTATGCCATGCTGGATATCTTGATGAAGCTGCGCGAGCGAGCCCCAATCAACTTTGAGATTATTGCTGTTAACTTAGATCAAAAGCAGCCCAACTTTCCAGCAGAGATACTGCCTAACTATTTAAAGAGCTTAGGCATTCAGTTTCACATTGAAGAGCAAGACACTTATAGCATTGTGAAGCGTGTTATTCCGGAAGGAAAAACAACTTGCGGCTTGTGTTCACGTTTGCGTCGGGGGATTTTGTATCGCGTTGCAGATGAATTAGGCGCCACTAAGATTGCTTTAGGACATCACCGCGATGATATTTTAGAAACCTTGATGCTCAATATGTTTTATGCAGGTAAGTTAAAAGGTATGCCACCTAAGCTACGCTCCGATGATGGCAAGCATATTGTTATACGTCCCTTAGCTTATGTTCCTGAGAAATTACTAGAACGTTATGCGGTGGATATGAATTTCCCCATCATTCCATGCGATCTTTGTGGAAGTCAGCCCAATCTTCAGCGTCAAGTCATGAAAGAAATGTTGCATGATTGGGAGAAAAAGCATCCTGGCCGAGTAGAGAATCTCTTTCGTTCAATGCATCACATTGTTCCATCTCATTTAATGGATAGCGAGGCCTTTGATTTCCAAAATCTGGAGATTTCTACCGAACTAACTGGCATTGCCGCGAGATCCTCTGGAGATAAGGCGATTGATGAGGCTGAATTGGACGAATTGGCTTGCGGAACCCTTATTCAAGGGACTTATAATCCCCCTTTATGAATATCGTCATATTGGCTGCTGGGCAAGGAAAGCGGATGAAATCCGCATTGCCCAAGGTCCTGCAAACATTGGCAGGGAAGCCACTCCTTCACCATGTACTTGTTACAGCCCTGTCTCTACAAAATAAACAAACTAAAACTGGTCCAATTGTGGTGGTTGGACATGGCGCAGCTGAC
>CANHLB010000047.1 GCA_947461335.1 Burkholderiaceae bacterium
GTAACGCTCAAAATCCCCAAGGGTTGGTCCTTGCTAGCCTGCAACCAGTTTCGACGCCGCCCTAGAGCACTTACTCTTCTTCGCGACGTAGGTGCGGGAACAAAATTACATCACGAATGTTTGGAGCATCTGTGAGAAGCATAACTAAGCGGTCGATACCAATGCCGCAGCCGCCAGTTGGGGGCATGCCGTATTCCAGAGCGCGAATAAAGTCATGGTCAAAGTACATTGCCTCTTCATCGCCAGCCTCTTTTTGCGCCACTTGCTTGCGAAAGCGATTGGCTTGATCTTCAGCATCATTCAGCTCTGAGAAGCCGTTGGCGATTTCACGACCCGTGATAAAGAGCTCAAAGCGCTCAGTAATACCTGGGCGGGTATCTGATTCTCTAGCAAGTGGACTCACTTCAATTGGGTAATCGATGATGTAAGTAGGCTCCCAAAGATGTTCTTCAGCAACCAATTCAAATAAAGCGAGTTGTAGGGCACCAATACCAGCATTCTTCAAGGCTGGCGTATCTGGGTTCTCACCACCTTTTTTCAACTCAGCACGAATGAAATCAGCATCGTCTAATTGCGCTGCTTGGTAGGTTTTATTGGACTGTGGTCCGTACTTTAGAATCGCTTCAGTAATCGTGAGGCGCTGGAATGGTTTGCTGAGATCTAATTCACGACCTTGATGAGTAAGGGTAGCGGTACCCTGAGCATCCAACGCTGCTGAACGAATCAATCCTTCGGTGAAATCCATGAGCCAACGGTAATCTGTGTAGGCTGCATAAAACTCCATCATGGTGAACTCAGGGTTATGACGTGGGCTTACACCTTCGTTGCGGAAGTTACGATTGATCTCAAAAACGCGCTCAAAGCCACCAACTACCAAACGCTTGAGATAAAGCTCAGGAGCAATACGCAAGAACATTTGCATATCTAAAGCATTGTGGTGGGTAATAAATGGTTTTGCTGTAGCCCCACCTGGAATCGGGTGGAGCATAGGTGTTTCGACTTCCATGAAGTCAGCCTCAAGCATGTGACGGCGTAGTGAGGCAATCGCATTACTGCGTGCTTTAAAAGTATTGCGGCTTTCTGGATTGACAATCAAGTCTACATAGCGCTGACGATATTTGGTCTCAAGATCAGAGAGGCCATGGAACTTATCGGGTAATGGACGTAATGACTTACTTAGTAAGCGTAGATTGCTACATTCAACAGAAAGCTCACCTTTATTGGTTTTGAAGAGATTGCCTTCTGCAGAGATAAAGTCGCCCATATCCCAATGCTTGAAGGCACCATGGGTGTCAGCACCACTGAGCTCATCGCTGATATAAAACTGAATTTGCCCACTGCGATCTTGGATCGTTGCAAAACTGGCTTTGCCCATCACGCGTTTAAGTACCATGCGGCCAGCAACTTTTACATGAACCTTTTTAGTAGCCAGCTCTTCTTTAGTGAGGCTGTCGTAGTGTGTATGAAGATCTGCAGCTAGATGCGTCGGAACAAAATCATTGGGGAAGGCGATACCACCTTCGCGAAGCTTAGCCAGTTTTTCACGGCGCTCAGCAATGATATGGTTCTCATCAACTGCTTCAGTGACTGGAGCAGGCGTGTTATTTGAGTTCGTTTTATCGTTCATATTCATAGGTAATTAGACGCCTTGCTTCAGGCTAGCTTCAATAAAAGCATCTAGATCCCCATCCAATACTTTTTGAGTGTTGGAGATCTCGACATTGGTACGCAAATCTTTAATGCGGCTTTGATCCAAAACATATGACCGAATTTGATGGCCCCAGCCTACATCGGTTTTACTTGCTTCTAACTTATCTTGCTCCGCACGACGCTTTTGCATTTCATGTTCATATAAGCGTGACTTTAGCATCGTCATTGCCTCAGCGCGGTTGCGGTGTTGACTGCGATCATTCTGACACTGCACCACAATGCCTGTTGGCAAGTGAGTGAGACGAACGGCCGAGTCGGTTTTATTAATATGCTGACCACCAGCACCAGAGGCGCGGTAGGTATCTGTGCGAATATCGGCTGGATTAACATCAATCTCAATAGAGTCATCAATTTCAGGATAGACATAGATCGAAGCGAAGGAAGTATGGCGACCATTCGAGGAATCAAAAGGCGATTTACGTACTAAGCGATGCACGCCAGTTTCTGAACGGAGATGTCCATAGGCATACTCGCCATCGACTTTGATTGTTGCGCTCTTAATGCCAGCAACATCACCATCAGATTCTTCAAGGATTTCTGTTTTATAGCCCTTCCGTTCGCAATACTTGAGATATTGCCGATAGAGCATGCTAGCCCAGTCGCAGGCTTCAGTACCGCCTGCACCTGCTTGAATATCAATAAAGCAATTACATGAGTCCATCTCGTTGTGAAACATACGGCGGAACTCTAGATCACCAATAATCTTGCTATAACTGGCCACATCTTGTTCGATAGCGGAGATAGTTTCAAAATCACTTTCCTCTTTTGCCATATCAAATAGCTCAAGAGCGCTGGTAATGTTGGTATTGAGATCGGTGAGGGTGGCAACAACGCCATCTAGCAATTTCTTTTCTTTGCCTAGCGCTTGCGCTTTCTTTTGATCGTCCCAAATGGTGGGATCTTCCAGAATGGAATTAACTTCAGTAAGACGGCGTGACTTTACTTCGAAGTCAAAGATACCCCCGAAGAGCTTGCTCACGAGTGAGCAGGTCAGACAAGGTATTTGAAATAGTATTTAATTGTTCGGCTTCCATCCCCTAATTATAAGGGGGTTATTGCTCTTTACCTTGAGGTCTCAGGGGTCTCGTCGTGTGCCTCGATCATGAGCTGGACGCGGGCCTGGCCTTGATAGCGATCAGTCACTAAGCGGTAGGCCAATTTGGCCTTGGCAGGCAGGCTTTGGGTGCGGTTAAACCAGACAGCAGTAATAGGCTTATTACTTATCTTGTCCTCAGTCACTCCCAATGGGCGCAGCATCAGCCGCAGGTGTTTTTCTTTCATCAGGCTTTGCTGGGTAATCTCAAATTCTCCATAAAAGACCGGCTGTGGAAATCCTTGCCCCCAGATTTCTTCGGCAATGAGATCGCCAATTTCAGGGGTGAACTCAGAGGTTTGAAGAGTGCCGTCATGGATATGATGACGTTCTAGTAATTCCTCTGTCAATAAGCCGCTCGCCACCTCCTGAAAGCAGGCATCAAACTTTTCAAAATCACTTTTACGAATCGTGAGGCCTGCCGCCATGGCATGTCCACCGAACTTTAGAATTAACCCTGGCTCTCGTTTAGAAACTAAATCTAGCGCATCACGCAAATGAAAGCCAGTCAACGATCTGCCAGATCCACGTAACTCTTCACCGGTACTTCCATCGGCTGGAGCAAAAACAATGGCAGGACGATTGAAGCGCTCTTTTAAGCGAGAAGCCACGATGCCAACAACGCCTTGATGCCATTCTGGATTCCAAAGGCAGATGCTAGAGCGCTGCGCTATTGTTCCAGCCAATTGATCTTCCGCAAGGTGGGCTAGAGCCGCTTCTTGCATCCCCGTTTCAATGACGCGTCGCTCTCGATTAATTCGATCGAGTTCTTGGGCGATCATTATTGCTTCATCGGTGTTATCAGTTAGCAATAATCGAATACCCAAAGTCATATCTGCTAAGCGTCCAGCAGCATTTAGACGCGGACCAATAGCAAAGCCTAAATCAAAGGTATTAGCCTTACGTGGATCTCGTCCTGCCGCCTGAAACAAGGCCTGTATTCCAGGTTGAGAGATTCCTGTACGAATACGTTTTAAGCCATTCGAGACAAGTACGCGGTTATTGCGATCCAGTTGAGCTACATCAGCCACAGTGCCAAGGGCAACAAGATCTAATAAGTTTTCTACTTTAGGTTGTGTTTCGTTTGTGAACTTGCCGCGATGACGTAGTTCTGCACGTAAGGCTACTAATATATAAAACATCACACCAACGCCCGCCAGTGCTTTACTAGGAAAGCTGCATCCAGCTTGATTGGGATTAACGATAGCCCTAGCCTTGGGAAGGCGATCTCCAGGCAAGTGATGATCAGTGACAATCACTTCCATGCCTAGTTCACGGGCTCGGTCAACGCCAGCTTCACTTGCTATACCGTTATCAACGGTGATGAGATATTTTGGTTTGGGAGACTGCATGGCTGCAAGTTCAACGACTTCAGGGGTGAGGCCATAGCCCATGGTGAAGCGATTTGGAACCAAAAACTGAATAGGGGTTTCGGGTCCACCGAGCATACGTATGCCCCGAATACCAACTGCACAAGCAGTAGCGCCATCACAGTCATAGTCTGCAACGATGAGCATGGGCTCTTTTCGCTCAAGAATATCTGCTAACAAGGAGGCTGTGCTGAGGCAATCTTTGAGCTCTGTTGGAGAGAGTAATTGCTTTAAATCGAGTGAGAGTTCTTCAGGAGACTGGATCCCTCGGGCGGCATACAGTCTTGCGAGCAATGGATGAAGTCCACTTTGTTGTAACCAAGTAGCAGTGCGCTCAGAAAAGGGGCGTTGTGAAAAGAGACCCATTACAGAATGATCTCTTTCCATGTGAGTGGTTCTGCATTTTTCCAGAACTTCCAAGATTTTCTGGAGAGATCTTTAGCTGTAAAGACGCGTTCACGTGTTTTTCCTTTTGGAAAATCGATGATACAAAGTTCGTCTAATTCTTTGTTGAGTATTGCTGTACGTAATGCTGGCCAAAAAGTTTCAGCTTGATCGAGCCAAGCAAAAGAACCTGCAGCCTCTTGGATATTGAATGCCTTTGAATGCGGAAGGTTGAAAAGCTTGGCCAATCCCGCTAGTAGGGGATGCGATCCATAGATATGCTGAGATTGTTGAACTAGCTGTGGCGTTTGTACATCACTCAATTTACCAATCCCGCTAATCCATAATGAGTTAATGCTTGGCATACCGCGTTGCTCACGTTCCTCATTCACAGGGCCAATGTGCCATAGCATCTGAATTTCATTTTGTAGCTTGCGCCAATGCCTTGCGCTACCTTCTTCACTAGTATCCCGTGGCATCCACCAGTCGATGTTACGACCATGCGCTTGATCTACGCTATAGCTATCTAAATTTGAAAATGGACCTGCCGAGATAAACCAATAGTGCTGACCTTGAAACAGAATCGGATTTTGAAAATCTTCCTCAATGAGGGGTAGGGCAGCTTGAAGCAGTTCAGCAGATTCAGATTGCGTCAGATCGACCTGATTTTGTCCCATTAGAATTAAGTGATCGCGCGTGGCGTGCAGATGAACAGGCTGGAGGCAAGCAATGACTTCTGATGGATTTACTACTAGCGAAGTTTGGCCCAAGAGCATGACTGGTGCCAGTGGCACAAGATTCCCGAGTAAAAAACGCTCATGAGGCAACCCTTTCATTGGACGGTCTCCAATTGCTTGCTCTTCCTCAGCATCATAGGCATCCTCGCCGGCTAGCATGAGGGTAAAGCGTCGCACAGTGTTTTGGGCGCTTTTGGAGAAGGTGGAATTTGCAGTCATTCCCCTGATTTTAGGTGGCATTTAAGGAATCCATCGATTTGCCTTTGCAATTGTCTAAACTGTGGCTATGTTGAGACTTCCTATTGAACTAGAAATTGGCCTTCGCTATACCCGATCCAAGCGTCGTAAGACGGTGGGTAAGCGTGACGGCTTTTTGTCCTTTATCTCCGGAATCTCGACTGCTGGCATTGCCCTTGGCGTAGCTTCCCTGATTGTGGTCCTCTCAGTTATGAATGGGTTCCAAAAAGAAGTTCGTGACCGCATGCTTTCTGTTCTTTCTCATGTAGAAATTACTGCGCCAGATGGGTTGGCTAATTGGGAGCCGCTGGCACTCAAAGTTGCCAAACAGCCACATGTCGTTGGCGTTGCGCCAATAGTGAGCTCTCAAGGTTTGCTCAGTCGTGAGAATGTCATGAGAGGCGTTTCTATTCGAGGCATTCTGCCAAGCGAGGAAGGAAAAGTATCGGACCTTCCAAAACAATTTGTTGCTGGCAGTATTGATGATCTCAAGCCTGGCAGTTTCGGCGTTGCTTTAGGTTCCCAACTTGCACTACTTGTTGGCGCGCGCGTTGGTGATCGTATTAATTTAATTGTTCCTGAGAGTGATTTAACTCCAGCTGGCGCAATGCCGCGAATGCGTACGCTTCAAGTAGTTGGCATTGTTGATAGCGGCCATTACGAGTACGACAGTTCCTTAGCTATTCTGCATTGGAAAGATGCTGCTGCCTTATTACGCTTACGCGACCCATCTGGCTTGCGTGTTAAGGTTGATGATATGCAGCGTGCACCTGAGGTAGCTAATGAGCTTGCTGCAGTAGTACCCCAAGCCCTTTGGGTTAGTGACTGGTCACGCTCTAATCGAAATTGGTTTGCAGCTGTGCAGACTGAGAAAAAAATGATGTTCATTATCCTAACATTGATTATTGCTGTAGCGGCATTCAATTTAGTGTCTACATTGGTAATGACGGTAAACGAGAAGCAGGCTGATATTGCAATACTGAGAACGATGGGGGCAAGTCCAGGCCTCATTCAAAGAATTTTCTTGGTCCAAGGGTTGGCAATTGGTTTAATGGGTTCACTAGCAGGGGTAGCATTGGGTTTATTGATTTCATTCAATATTGATGTCATTGTTCCTGCTATCGAAGCTATTTTCCGCGTGCGCTTCTTGCCACGTGAGGTTTATTTCATTAGCGAGTTACCTTCTGATGTCCGATTAAGTGATGTCGTCACTGTGGGGTTGATGGCATTTGGTCTATCCGTGCTAGCTACCCTCTATCCAAGTCGTCGTGCTGCCCAAGTGCAACCTGCGGAGGCACTCCGTTATGAGTAATCAGGATAATTTGGTTCTGATGGCTAGAGGTTTAGCTAAGACCTATGGTCAAGGCCCCACAGCGGTAGAGGTACTCAAGGCGATTGACTTAGATGTCTTGCCTTCAGAGAAGGTTGCCATAGTGGGCTCTTCTGGCTCGGGTAAAAGTACCTTATTACATCTTTTGGGGGGCTTAGATACTCCCAACGCAGGTTCTGTAGTTCTAGCGGGCTCCAATTTAAATCAGTTATCCGTCAAGAAATTAGATCAACTGCGCAATCAAAGTCTGGGCTTTATTTATCAGTTCCATCATCTCTTGGATGAGTTCAGCGCTGTTGAGAATGTAGCCTTGCCTTTGCGTATTCGTGGGCTAAATAACGATGAGTCTATGGAGCGCGCAAGTAAGATGCTCAAAGCAGTGGGTTTAGCTGCACGTGAGCTCCACACCCCAGGTGAACTATCTGGAGGCGAGCGTCAACGTGTAGCTGTTGCAAGAGCCTTAGTAGGTAATCCGGCATGCGTTTTAGCAGATGAGCCAACTGGTAACTTGGATACTGAAACCGCCGATAGTGTATTTGATCTCATGTTAGATATTGCTCGTGATCAGGGTACTGCCTTCGTGATTGTGACGCATGATCCAGTCCGCGCTATCCGGTGCGATCGTATCTTGCATTTAGAACGCGGAGTACTAAAGACTTTCTCACCATGATTATGGGAGCAACGCATCCCATGTGGATAGATACCCATTGCCATTTAGATGCGCCTGAGTTTACAAAGATCCTACCTCAGGTCATTGAAGCTGCGCTGGAGAAAAATGTTCAGGCTATTTTGTTGCCTACAGTCAAAGCAGGTGATTGTCAGGAGGTGCGTCAGCTTGCAACTCTATATGGTCAAATGATGCCGGGTTTGGTCTATACACTAGGCATTCACCCCCTCTACACCAATCAAGCTCAAGAGAGTGATATTGCGCTTCTTGAAAAAGAGATTTCCAAATCGCTTTCTGATCCTCGCTTTGTTGGTATTGGTGAGATTGGTCTAGATTATTTTGTAGAGGGTCTGGATCCTCATAAGCAAGAATATTTTTTTAATGCGCAATTAGATTTAGCGCAAAAGTTTCAGCTACCTGTCGTCTTGCATGTACGCCGTTCACAAGACGCTATTTTGAAAGCCTTACGCCGTCATAAAATTCCCAGTGGTATTGCGCACGCATTTAATGGGAGCTTTCAGCAGGCTGAACAATTTATCGAGCTGGGCTTCAAATTGGGTTTCGGTGGCGCAGCTACTTACGAGCGTGCCTTGCAAATTCGACGGCTGCTAAAAGAATTACCTCTGGATAGCATTCTTACAGAAACTGATGCACCTGATATTCCGCCTGCATGGTTGAGAGAAGAGCATATTACCTTTAATGAGCCAGCCTTCCTTCCTCGTATCGCTAGAGAGCTAGCGGCCATTCGCGGACTCAGTGAAAGCGACTTTGCTGCTGCAGTATGGCGTAATGCCATGCAGGTATTGCCTCGTTGGTCGGCGCACTGCGCTGATCTCCCTAGTCTTAAGCTAGCCTCTTAAACTCTTGCGCTTTGCTATTACGGCGTTTATCGCCGGGGGATCATTCCTTTTCTTTTTGCCAGAAGTTCCGATTTACTGGGGACCTAGTTGTTTTGTAGCTTGCTTACTTTGCATGGTATGTGCTTATGTCAGCAGCCCAACAAGCGTATTGCGCAACTTAGCAATCATTGCCCTGATGTTCTTTCTCGGATTTTCCTGGAATGCCCACTATGCGCAGAGTCGCCTAAGCAATATTCTTCCATTAGAGATGGAGGGCAAAGAATTTACCATTGAAGGACGAGTTGCTGCTTTGCCTCAAAGCAATCCTGGGGGTGCCAAGTTTGCATTTGAGCTTGATCCTGCTTTCGAGCATCTTCCGCAACGCATCTACTTAAGTTGGCAGCCAGCCTGGAGAAATCCGCAAGCAATACCAGAGATGATTCCTGGTCAGCGCTGGAAGTTTAAGGTCAAGCTCAAGCGACCATATGGATCACTCAACCCTTATACATTTGATTTTGAGCGGTGGTCCTTTCATCAAGACTTTGGCGCTAGTGGCTCTGTACGTTCAGGAGAGCTATTACAAGCAAAGGATATTGGGTTAACAGAATTTGAATTACATATGGAGCTAGCTCGCTGGCATTTACGCAAGAAGATTCAATCACTATTACCTGCTAATGCTCGCTATGCAGGCGTGATGATTGCTTTAGTGATGGGCGACCAAAATGCCATCGATCAGGATGACTGGAAGGTGTTTAATGCCACGGGTATTGGGCATCTCATCTCGATATCAGGATTGCACGTCACCATGTTAGCGGGAGTAGGCGCATCTTTTGCAGCATTCATTTGGCGTCGCCGGCAATGGCCTCTATTGATTCCTGTAGGGAAAGTTGCCGCATGCTCTGGATTTATCACAGCATTTATTTATGCATGGTTAGCAGGCTTTCAGATACCCGCCCAGAGAACTATGTATATGGTTGGTGTAGTTGCGTATGCATTATGGGCTGGCAGAAATCCTAGGTCCTTTGATATTTGGTGGTGGGCCTTGGCATTTGTCTTATTAATAGACCCAATGGCTCCATATACACCAGGTTTTTGGTTATCGTTCGGTGCAGTCGCAGCTATCTTGTACGCCATGGGTAATTCAAGTGGTTTATTGGGCATTCCGACCGGAAAAGAATTAGAGATTCATTGGTCGCATAGATTGATTCAAGCGCTGAGCGAAGCCTGTCGGGTTCAGGCTGTTGTCACTATTGCCTTACTGCCAATGACTCTATATTGGTTTTACCAGGTATCACTGGTTTCACCAATTGCAAACGCTTTTGCGATACCAATAGTAAGTTATGTAGTAACTCCATTAGCGATTGCTGGTGCATTATTACCTGATTTTATTGGGAGATGGCTGCTGCTACCGGCACATACAGCAATGGAGTATCTA
>CANHLB010000048.1 GCA_947461335.1 Burkholderiaceae bacterium
CCATGAGCTGTCCATAACAATCCATTACCAAGGTGACATATGAGACTTACAACTAAAGGCCGTTTTGCAGTAACCGCAATGATCGATTTAGCCCTGCGTGAAGCGCATGGTCCTGTAACTTTGGCCGGAATTAGCCAAAGACAAAAGATCTCCCTTTCCTATCTAGAGCAATTGTTCGGCAAATTACGCCGCTTCAATATTGTCGAGAGTACCCGTGGCCCTGGAGGTGGATACACCCTTGCCCGTAGTGCTGATGCAATTAGCGTTGCAGACATTATTGTTGCTGTTGATGAGCCATTGGATGCGACTCAATGTGGTGGGAAAGGCAACTGTCATAGCGATGAAGATCAACATGGCCACTGTATGACCCATGATCTTTGGAGCAATCTCAATCTCAAAATGGTTGAGTACCTCAGCTCAGTGAGCTTGCGTAATTTAGTACAGCAGCAAGAAGGAAATGGCGTTGTTATTCAAGATATGCGCCAAAAGAAAATCAAAGTTGAAAGTGCAAAAGCTGAGAAGCCAGTAGCAGCACTTGCAGCGAAAAAAGAAGCTGCTCCTAAAGCACCATTAATCAATTCAGTTTTTAATTTGGCGCGTCAAAGTTAATAGTAGTAATCCATCATAAGTAAATCATGAACGCACCACAAGACCTACCAAAGCAACCCGTTCCGATGTTTAGTCCTAAGCACTTTCCGGTGTATATGGACTACTCGGCTACAACGCCAATTGATCCACGCGTGGTTGACAAAATGTTGCCTTACTTGCGTGAGCAGTTTGGTAATGCTGCATCTCGAAGCCATGCATATGGTTGGGCTGCTGAAGAGGCGGTTGAGTGGGCACGTTCAGAAGTTGCCTTGCTGGTTCATGCAGATCCAAGAGAGATTGTATTTACTAGTGGCGCTACTGAAAGTATCAACCTAGCACTTAAAGGTGCCGCACATTTTTATAAAGATCGTGGTAACCACATCATTACTGTTAAGACTGAGCACAAAGCAACCTTAGATACTTGCCGTGAGCTCGAGCGCGAAGGTTACGAAGTTACTTACTTAGATGTGCTGCCTGATGGTCTGATTGACTTTGCTCAACTTGAAGCTGCCATGAAACCTGGCACAATTTTGGCCTCAGTGATGTATGTCAATAATGAAATTGGCGTAGTACAAGATATTCCGCGCATTGGAGACTTATGTCGTTCACGTGCTGTCATCTTTCATGTAGATGCTGCACAGGCTACTGGCAAAGTAGAAATTGATTTAGAAAAGATTAAGGTTGACTTGATGAGTTTTTCCGCTCACAAGACTTATGGTCCTAAGGGAATTGGGGCATTGTTTGTCCGTCGCAAGCCCCGTATTCGGATTGAGGCTCAGATTCATGGTGGTGGTCATGAGCGAGGTATGCGTTCTGGAACACTAGCTGTTCATCAAATTGTGGGTATGGGCGAGGCATTCCGCATTGCTCGTATCGAGATGGCTGAAGAAAACAAGCGGATTCGCGCATTGCGTGATCGCCTGTTGGCCGGCTTAAAAGACATTGAAGAGGTTTATGTGAATGGTGATATGGAACATCGCGTACCCCATAACCTCAATATCAGTTTTAACTATGTCGAAGGCGAATCGATGTTGATGGCGTTAAAGGATTTGGCCATTTCATCTGGATCAGCCTGTACATCAGCATCCCTTGAACCTTCCTATGTATTACGCGCCCTTGGCCGTAATGATGAATTGGCTCATAGCTCGATTCGTTTTACTCTAGGCCGCTTTACAACCGAAGAGGAAGTGGATTTCACAATTAAGTTAGTAAAAGAAAAGATTGCAAAGTTGCGTGAGCTCTCACCACTGTGGGAAATGTTTAAAGACGGAATCGACTTGAGCACGATTCAGTGGGCAGCACACTCGATAATAATTAAATAAAGAAATAACGAGGGAATACCATGGCTTATAGCGATAAAGTGATTGATCATTACGAAAATCCAAGAAATGTTGGCTCTTTTGAAAAGGGCGACGAAAGCGTAGGTACTGGTATGGTTGGTGCACCTGCATGCGGCGACGTAATGAAGTTGCAGATCCGTGTAAACGATCAGGGCGTAATTGAAGATGCTAAGTTCAAAACCTATGGTTGTGGCTCAGCGATTGCTTCCTCCTCCCTAGTTACTGAGTGGGTCAAGGGCAAGACTTTGGATCAGGCTTTAGAGATCAAGAACTCTCTGATTGCTGCAGAGTTGGCATTGCCACCCGTAAAAATTCACTGCTCAATTTTGGCTGAAGATGCTATTAAAGCAGCGGTTGCAGATTACAAAGAAAAACATCCAGCGATATAAGCAGACTAAAACTATGGCAATTACCCTAACTGATAAAGCAGCTGCACACGTTAACCGCAATTTAGAAAAGCGCGGTAAAGGGTGTGGCTTGCGTTTGGGTGTGCGTACTACAGGCTGTTCTGGTTTAGCTTATCAGTTGGAGTATGTGGATGAGCCAGCGGCTGAAGATCAAGTATTTGAGTCCAACGGCGTGAAAGTATTTATTGATCCAAAGAGCCTAGCCTATTTGGATGGAACAGAGCTAGACTTTGTACGTGAGGGTTTGAACGAAGGGTTTAAGTTTCAAAATCCAAACGTAAAAGATGAGTGTGGTTGTGGCGAATCCTTCCGCGTCTGACGATTACTTTCGCTTCTTCGGACTAAATCAGCAATTCAAACTCGATTTGCCTGCCCTAGACCAGGCTTACCTAGCGATTCAGAAAGAAGTTCATCCTGATCGCCATGCTCGTGGCAGTGATTCGGAGCAGCGCCTAGCAATGCAAATGGCTACCTTAGCTAATACAGCATTTCAAACACTAAAGCATCCCGTTCAACGCGGGCTATATATCTGTCAACTCCATGGTGTTGATGCCAAGCTAGAAACCAATACTGCTATGCCAGCTGCATTTCTAATGAAGCAGATGGAATGGCGTGAGAGTTTAGATGAGCGAGCTGAGGATTTACCAGCTTTAGAAAAACTCATGGATGAGGTCGAAGTCTCTAAAAAAGACACCCTGACTGAGATCGCTCAAGCAATTGATGATGCTAAAAATTACCAACGCGCTGCAGAACTTCTCAGAGGTCTGCTCTTTATCGATAAGTTTGCTGTTGAGCTTGACGATGCTATTGCGACCTTGGCTTAGCCTACACTCTAGCCCTTATGGCCCTATTACAAATCTCCGAACCTGGTAAATCGCTGGCGCCCCATCAGCGCCGGATTGCTGTTGGTATTGATTTGGGTACTACTAATTCTCTAGTGGCTATCGTGCGTGATGCTCTACCTAAAGTGCTACCTGATGCTCAGGGAAGAGAATTACTCCCATCAGTAGTGCGCTATTTGCCAAACGGGAGAACTCAAGCAGGTTTTGAAGCTCTCGAGAGTGTGGTGATTGATCCAAAGAACACGATTGTTTCTGTGAAACGTTTTATGGGGCGAGGTGTTCAGGATGTCGATCATATTGAAAGCACTCCCTATGATTTTGTTGATCAACCCGGCATGCTTAAGCTGAGAACAGTTGCCGGTGATAAGAGTCCAATTGAAGTGTCCGCTGAAATCTTAGCGCGCTTGCGTCAGCTTGCTGAAGACTCTGTATCTGATGAGATTGTTGGAGCCGTGATTACGGTACCTGCTTATTTTGATGATGCACAACGTCAAGCCACCAAAGATGCTGCCAAGTTGGCTGGTATTGAAGTACTCAGATTATTGAATGAACCTACTGCTGCAGCGATTGCTTATGGTCTAGATAATGCATCCGAAGGAATTTATGCTGTTTATGACTTAGGTGGCGGCACCTTTGACATCTCAATTCTGCGTATGAGTAGAGGTGTATTTGAGGTCCTCTCTACTGGTGGTGATTCTGCTCTAGGTGGTGATGACTTTGATCACCGCTTATATTGCTGGGTGGTTGAGCAGGCAAAGCTACCACCCCTATCGATTCATGATCATCGAACCCTCTTGATGGCATGCAAACATGCTAAAGAGTTGCTCAGTCACAATCCGCTGGCACGTGTACATGTGACTCTTTCGGATGGCACCGTAGTGAATGTCGGTGTTAGTCAAGCCCAGTTTTTCGAGATCACTAAAAACCTCGTTGCCAAGACCTTAACCGCATGTAAAAAAGCGTTGCGGGATGCTGGCTTGAAAGCTGAAGACGTGAAGGGTGTAGTGATGGTTGGTGGCTCTACTCGCATGCCTAATGTGCAGCATGCTGTAGGTGAGTTATTTGGTACCCAGCCACTCAATAATTTAAATCCTGATCAGGTTGTGGCACTTGGTGCTGCAATGCAAGCTGACTTATTGGCTGGCAATCAAAGTAAAGATGATGAGTGGCTCTTGTTAGACGTCATTCCACTTTCCCTTGGTCTTGAAACGATGGGCGGTCTAGTAGAAAAAATTATTCCACGCAATACACCAATTCCTGTAGCGAGAGCCCAAGACTTTACAACCTTTAAAGATGGTCAGACAGCACTCGCTATCCAAGTAGTACAAGGTGAGCGAGAGCTTGTTCAGGATTGCCGTTCTCTAGGAAAGTTTGAGTTACGCGGTATTCCACCAATGGCTGCAGGCGCTGCGCGGATTCGGGTGACGTTTCAGGTAGATGCAGATGGGTTATTGTCAGTGAGCGCTATGGAGCAAGGCTCTGGCGTTCAAGCCTCAATTGATATTAAGCCTTCTTATGGCTTAACGGATTCTGAAATTACTCGCATGTTACAAGATGGTTTTGCTTCGGCAAAGGAGGATCTGGTGGCGAGGTCATTGCGCGAAGAACAAGTCAATGCGCAGCGCTTATTAGATGCAGTTCAAACCGCATTATCTAGCGATCGCGCATTGCTAAATAAAGAAGAACAAGCTGTCATTGATCGGGAGATGGCAGTTTTACAAAAGATTTTGAATGAAGAGACAAATAGTGAAGTAGTGCGTAAGGCAGTGGATCATGCAGCTAAGGCGACCGATGATTTTGCGCAAATGCGAATGAACGCTAGTATTCAAAAGGCATTGTCGGGAAAGAATGTTGCAGAGATTTAAATTAATTCATACCAAATAAACAGAAAAGAATCATGACTCAAATCGTCGTACTACCGCATAGTGAGTATTGCCCAGAAGGTGCCGTTGTTGAAGCGGCTCCTGGTACATCGATTTGTGAAGCTCTGCTTGAGAATGATATTCCGATTGAACATGCCTGCGATATGGTCTGTGCCTGCACGACTTGTCACGTGATTGTGAAAGAGGGCTATCAGAGTCTAAATCCACCTGACGAGAATGAAGAAGATCTGCTCGATCGCGCATGGGGCCTCAATCCTCAGTCCCGCTTATCTTGTCAGGCAATAGTCGCTAAAGAGAATTTGGTAATTGAAATACCTAAATATTCAATCAATCACGCCAAAGAAAATCATTAGCATTCTGCAAAAAATATGATGAAGTACTTTAAGCGTTTCTTTGCACTATCTTTCTTTGTATTTCATTTAGCCTATGCTGATTCTCATGGTGATATCACTACCGAATTGGTGATACGCACTCCTAATGATTGGTCGGGAACGCAATTGCCTTCTTACCTATCTAGTCCACCAGAAGTTGCTTTGATGCGCTATACCATTCCTCCAAATGCAGTGTTACCCATTCATATGCACCCGGCAATTAATGCTGCCTATGTGATTAGTGGCGAAGTCACTGTGGTGAAGGTGGGAGGCGGCGAGAAAACTTTTCGAAAAGGTGATGCGATTGTCGAAACAGTCAATACTTGGCACTATGGAACCAATCAGGGCTCTGAACCCACTGAGTTAATTGTTTTTTATGCCACCACCAAGGATCAGCCTTTAGCTATTAAGAAAACTGGCCCCTAAATTGCGGTATATCTGCACCAAAATAAAGCATTCTTGCCCTGAAACAGGCAATAAGTAAGAAAGTCAGATTTACAAAGGGCTAATATGAACTCGTAGTTTGTTCTTTATGCAGTACCTCCAAAAATCTCTTTCAAGCCATCCTTCGGGGTGGCTTTTTTCTTTAGAGCTTCAGTTTTTTTGTGGCACTCAATAAAAAATGTTGCTTAATCACTTGAGTAACGTTTTGTCTCATATGTTTTTTACGTTCAAGTAAGCCAACTTTCCGGAAGATGGTTTTTCCTGGTAGCTCCTGAATTCTCAGTTGTCGATCATTGGACCACGCAATGTTGGCTAACTTGGGAACAATAGAGTATCCAAGCCCTTGTCTGACTAATTCGATAATGGCTTCAACAGAATTTAACTCCATGCCCTCTTCTATTACTAGCTTATTGAACTTAATTGTTTGATCTACAAGATGACCAGTCCAACTATTTCTCTCGAAGCGAATAAATGGTTGATGAGAGTCAAGTATCCTCAAATCTTTTTTTCTACTAGAGGGTGTATTGGGGTAAATCAAAATCATTGGCTCTTTATAGAGCTCGGTCCACTGGACGTTCTGTGGGAGTGCGTAAGGAGACTCGGTCACAATTGCTGCATCAATAGTGCCTTCAATCACTTGATCTAAGAAATTACTAGATAAGCCAGCTATTAATTTAATTTCTAGTTCAGGATAGCTTTGTTTGATTTCATTCAAAGTTTTTCCAAATGCACCCATCAGCGTAGATACTAAAGCGCCTAAGACGATTGTTCCGCTCAGCTCAGATTTGAGATTTGAGCCAAGAGATTCATAGCGCGCAATAATTTCCTGGATTGGTTCAATGATTGAGCGGCCATTGTTATTCAGTGCTAAGGAACGCTTAGTTCTATCAAATAACTCCAGACCAATTTCATTTTCTAATAGTTGTAATTGTTGCCCAGCTGCAGCTGCGGTTAAGCCAATTTCCCTGGCGGCAGCTGCAACACTCTTATGGCGTGCAATCACCAAGAAATTTTTTAGTATTTTGATGCTAGACATCGGCATATTATAAATTAATTCTTTATCTCAAAGAAAAATATATTCGATTTATTTTTTACTATCTATAGATATAATGAAGCCATGTCTAATGCCCATCTCAAAGTAAAAGTCTGGCGCGGAGCCGAACAGGGGGAGTTTGTCGAGTACTTGGTACCGCGCAATTCCAATCAAACCGTATTGGATGTAGTTACCTATATCCAAAGGAAGTTGGATCCCACTTTAAGTTATCGCTTTGCCTGTCGTGTTGGGATGTGCGGTTCATGTGCCATGACTGTTAATGGAGTGGCGCGCTGGACTTGCCGTACTCATGTCTCTCAAATTGTGGAAGGGGATGCCTTAGAGATTGCCCCATTGAATAACCTACCAGTGATTAAAGATCTTGCTACCGATATGCGAGAGTTCTTTAATAAATGGAAGGGCGCAGTTGGATTCTTTAAGGGTGAAAAAACACGTTACGATGATTTTGCAAAAGTTCAACCAGATTCCCAAGAACGTCAATTAGCAAATGCTGGGATAGAGTGTATTGGCTGTGGTGTTTGCTATGCATCATGCGAAGTTGTCGAGTCAAGACCAAACTACCTTGGGCCTGCAGCACTTAACCGTGCTTGGACCCTAACAAATGATGTGAGAGATGTTCAGCAGTTGGAACGTATGCGCGCTGTGGCAGGCGATGCAGGTTGTCATGCATGTCACTCTCAAGGCTCTTGCACTGAAGCCTGTCCTAAATCCATCGAACCTACCGCCAGCATTGCCGGCCTCAAAAAGTTAGTCGCTAGAGCTGCAGTCCGAGGTAGCAAGTGGGGTAAGTTATGAGCCAAGCAGTGCTCCAGGCTAAGCTCTGGTATGCCCAAAGAATTAGTGCCATGGTGCTGGGCATTTGTGTTGCCGTTCATCTAGCGATGATTTTTTATGCTATCAGGGGCGGTCTTACTGCACAAGAAATTTTAGGGCGAACACAAGGCAATATTCTATTTGCATTCTTTTATGAAGTTTTTGTACTTGCTTGTTTTATTCATGCACCAATTGGCATTAGTAATATATTGCAAGAGACTTTTCCAAAAAGCGGTATTGCTAAACCTGCCGCCTACATTTTGGGGCTTTTAATTCTGGTGCTAGGCAGTACTGCTGTTATCGGAGTGTATTCAGGAGGCGCCATATGAGTGCCAGGCCAAGACTGGATTCTCGCGCCAAAAGTCATTTATCGTATTTTGCGTACGCAAGTCATCGTTTTTCTGGTTTGTTATTAGCGTGCTTTCTTCCGCTTCACTTTTTGATGCTGTCTCAATCTTTGCGTGGCGCTCAAGGTTTTGAGCAATCTTTGGCTTTAACAGATTTATGGGTATTTAAGTTTGGAGAATGGGCCTTAGTGATTTTGCTAGCTGTGCATTTGACTGGTGGTTTACGTCTCTTAATCATTGAATTTGGGCCGTGGAATGGACTGCGGAAGGGTTGGATACAGCTTTCTACTTTATTCGGCGTAGCTTGTGGGCTCTTATTTTTATATTTTGCTAATTGATTAGGCTGATATGCAATTACAAATGAATTTAGTTGAAGAGGCTTGTAAAGAGCTTTACATTCGTGCTCTTAAAGTGCTACCTGATGACATCAAGGCTGGGATTCATCGGCTAGATAAAACTGAAACTGACTCACGGGCACAAGTGGTTTTAAAAACCATGATTACCAATATCTCAGTAGCAGAGCGCGAAGATAATCTGCTCTGCCAAGATACGGGTTTGCCAATTTATAACGTCAGGATCGGTAGTAATGTGCAATTTGATGGCATGGAATTAAAGGCCGCTATTCGTAAAGGTTGTGAGCGTGCTACTAAAGAATACCCTCTGAGATCTTCAGTTGTGCATCCCATCACTCGAAAAAATAATCACACCTCTTGTGGAATTGATATGCCAGCGATTCATATTGATTTTTTTGATCATGCGGAGTCTGTAGAAATAGAAATGGTGCCAAAGGGGAGTGGTTCAGAAAACAACTCCTTTCTAAAAATGGCAATTCCGGCAGATGGTATTAACGGCGTTAAACAATTTGTGATTGAAAGTGTGGTTTCTGCTGGTGGTAAGACTTGTCCACCTACGATTGTTGGAGTTGGCATTGGCGGGACCTCTGATCAATGCGTAGCCATGGCAAAGCGAGCAGCAACCCGTGAACTCGGTAGTCCATGTAGTGATGAAGAAGGTGCAAAGCTTGAAAAAGAGTTGAGCGCTGCCGTGAATCAACTAGGCATTGGCCCACAAGGACTTGGTGGTGACGGAACCGCCTTTGCAGTCCAAGTAGAACTTGCACATACTCACATCACCATGAATCCTGTGGCCGTCAATATGCAGTGCCATTCCGCACGTAGAGCCCGCGCTACTTTTACGCCTGCTGGCGTTCATTACGGATTCTAGGAAGACAAAAATGGCTCATTACAATCTTCCAACGCCTGTGAGCGAAGAAGTTATTCGCAAGCTTCGCATTAACGACACTGTGACATTGCAAAGCACACTGTTTGGTATTCGCGATGCGACACAAATTCAGATGTTTGATCATAGTCGCAAGACTCGTTTTGATTTAAATGGTCATGCAGTGATTCATACAGCGCCTAATGTACGTAAAGTTACCGTGAGTAATGAATTCCCTGCTGGCTACGAGCCGATCTGCATTGGCACCACTACCTCAGATCGCATGGAACGCTTTACTCGACCCTTGATGACACAAAATGGTGTGCGCATGATTGTTGGCAAAGGGGGCTTACGTGAAGGGTCTGCGCAAGCGTTTAAGGAAATTGGTGGAG
>CANHLB010000049.1 GCA_947461335.1 Burkholderiaceae bacterium
CTCCGAAAACCAAAGGTGCGAAAGGCAGAGCGCTCTAAGCAAAAGTATTGGTGACCGGTAGAGTCAATCCATGAAAAATCCTCGTTACGCCAACCAGGGATGTAACCCCCTAAACGCATTTTTTCTGCTAGCTGATAAAGACTTTTCGAGAGCTCGATTGGTTTCCCCAATTGAATGACCAGGCGATCATTGCCAAAGCTAATGAGTGATATGGGTTCTTTTTTGAGAGATGCCTGAAGATAGGGAATGAATTCTGGATTCAAATGCCCAATCACCTGTTGACCTTCAGCCCCCTTTGAAAAATAAATCGGCATGAAGTCAGCAGGAGCAGCGCGAGCCGTATTTTGGAGCATTTCCTCGAGGGCTGCGAGCGTACTGGTCGAAAGGCTATTCATGCCTTGGAGTTTAAGTGAACTTGCTATTTTTGGGTTTTTTGCTGTCTGGCAATGATTCTTAACATAAAACTGCCCGGTGTACATCAATTTATTTTGATATGCAAATGTAACAAATTGACCTCAAGTAGCTGCCAAAAAATTAAGCAAGCTAGCTGACTCTATACAAATCTATGACTTACGGAAACTTTTGCAGATTTATCCACAATGCCTGTGGATAAGTTCTCATTATTTTGTGGTCCCGCCGACAGGAATCGAACCTGTATCCCACGCTTAGGAGGCATGTGCACTATCCATTGTGCTACGGCGAGATTTGATTTAGTTTAAAACTGTGATATGGAAACGACTTCTAATTTTTCATATTGTTACCAGCCACATAATGCCCAAACTTGAGTAGTGATAGCAACCATCATGTCAGGCGCAAAGTAAGCTGAAAAAATGAGCAGTAAGATGAACAGGGTGAAGCAATAAAACATCCACTGCCATAAAGAAATTTTTTTAATCATGCGTTTGCAGTTCTGACGATAGCACGCTCTTTGACAGGTAAGTTTACTAAGAATGCAAAGGCACCAAGTGCAATTGCGATTTCCCAAACAATCAAATAGGATCCTGTTCGATCAAAAAGATAGCCGCCTAGGAAGGCTCCACAGAAGCTACCTAATTGATGTGAGAAGAACACTAATCCAGAAAGCATAGTGAGATATTTAACGCCAAAGATTTGCGCAACGATGCCATTTGTGAGGGGGATAGTAGAGAGCCATAGGACTCCCATGATTGCTGCAAAGATATAGGTGGTCATAGGACTCAATGGCAATAGCAAGAAGCCAATGATGGCGATAGACCTGCTCAAATAGATCCCCGACAGTATGTAGCGCTTGGGAAATCTCTGTCCTAATATGCCCGCGCCAAATGTTCCAAAGATATTAAACAAACCAATTAATGCTAGGGCGGTAGTAGCTACTACTGGAGCACCAACTGCAGGATAGATTGACGAAAGATCTTTGAGATAGGGTGCTAAATGGACTGCAATGAAAACCACCTGAAATCCGCAAACAAAGTAGCCCAAGGTCAGTAAGCGAAAGCTAGGGTTGCCAATAGCTTCCTTCAGCGCTTGCTTAATGGTTTGATCACCTAGATTACCGTTCTGAACAAAATTCTTTTCACGCAACATAAATGCCGTTGGGATCATGAGGCTAGCCATCAGCGCTAACAATAGGAGTGCATCCTCGGCACCAAATGCACTGAGAAGACCTTGCTCTGCAGGAATCATGAGGAACTGGCCAAAAGACCCTGCGGCTGCAGTGATTCCCATTGCCCAAACCCGTTTATCCGCTGGAACATTTCGACCTAAGATTCCATACACCACGCTGTAGGTAGTTGCGGTTTGTGCAAGACCAATCAGAAAGCCTCCTGCAATAGTGAAATTCATAATGTCTGTTGAAACGGCCATACCTGCCAAGCCAAGGGCGTACAAGATTCCACCTGCAATCAGGATTTTGAATGCGCCAAAGCGATCAGCTAGTGCACCCGTTATTGGCTGAAATACACCCCAAATCAAATTTTGCAGGGCAATAGTGAGGGCGAAGGTTTCGCGCCCCCAGCCATTGGCCGAAGTAATGGGAAGATTGAATAAACCAAAGCCATGTCGAATGCCCATGGATAAAGTCACCATCAAGCCACCAAAAATAAGGACCTGTTTCATGGAAAGCGCAAATTGAGGTGTTGAATCGTTCATAGCTTAAATAATTCCTTTGCTGCGCAATTTGGTAATAGCCTCTTCATCAAGGTGTAGTCGATCATGCAATATTTCATTAGTATGCTGGCCTAGTGTTGGGGGTGCCATGCGAACTTCAGTAGGGGTTTTAGAGAGCTTCATAGGACTAGCGACCAATTTCATATTGCCGACAGTAGGATGCGGCACATTAGTCTGAATATTTCTGGCAATGACTTGCTGATTTTCAAAAACTTCTTTCATATTATTAATCGGTCCACAAGGCACATTGGCCTTTTCCAATGAGGTAATCCAATCCACCTTTGTTTTCTTGCGAGTCATTGCTTCAAGCAAGGGAACGAGCTGTTTGCGATGTTGAACTCGCAAGGGGTTGCTTGCATAAAGTGGGTTATCAGCTAAATGCGCTTCACCGCCAACAGTAACAAAGTGTCGGTATTGGCTGTCATTACCTGCCGCCACAATCATCCAGCCATCAGATGTTGGAAAGGTTTGATAGGGAACAATCGTCGCTGAAGCATTGCCCCAGCGCTTTGGTAGTTCATCAGACGTTAAATAAGCACTTGCAACATTGGCCATCACAGCAACTTGAGTATCGAGTAAAGCCATATCAATATGCTGGCCTTCGCCGGTATGATCACGATGGATGATGGCTGCTAATATTGCTGAAGAGGCATACATCCCAGTGAAGATGTCAGCGAAAGCCACACCCGCTTTCTGGGGGCTTGCACCTTCAAATTCATCTGCCTCTCCGGTAACGCTCATGAAGCCACCCATTCCTTGCACAATGAAGTCATATCCAGGGCGATGGGCAAAGGGGCCAGTTTGACCAAAACCAGTGATAGAGCAATAAACCAGATCAGGCTTGATCGTTTTTAAACTTTCATAATCTAAACCGTACTTCACCAGGCCGCCAACCTTGTAGTTTTCAATCACCACATCGGATTCGACTGCTAGCTTACGAATGATCTCTTGCCCTTCAGGTTTGGCAATATCGATCGTGATAGAGCGTTTATTGCGATTGATGCAAATGAAGTAGGCGGACTCGTCTGTATCCTTTCCCTGGACATCTTTGGCAAAAGGGGGTCCCCAATGGCGAGTATCGTCACCAGCGCCTGGACGCTCCACTTTAATGACATCAGCACCTAAATCAGCCAAATTCTGAGCGCACCAAGGCCCAGCTAAGACTCTACTGAGGTCTAAAACGCGAATATGACTTAAGGCTCCCATGCCCTGATTTTGGCATGGATGACAGGGGAATTCTTGAAAAGTTCCGCTTTAAGCTCAGACATGACTACAATTTGCGCGCATGGCTACCCGTAAAACATCCGAATATAGTGAATCATCGATTCAGGTCCTAAAAGGCCTAGAACCAGTCCGTCAACGGCCGGGAATGTATACCCGAACCGATAACCCCCTACATATCATTCAGGAGGTTTTAGATAACGCCTCTGACGAGGCATTGGGCGGGTTTGGTAAACACATCATTGTTACCCTTCATAGCGATAGTAGTGTGAGCGTAGAAGACGATGGAAGGGGCATTCCTGTTGGAATGCACCCGACTGAAAAATTACCCGTAGTAGAAATTGTATTTACGCAATTACATGCTGGCGGTAAATTTGAAAAAGGCTCTGGTGGTGCGTATGCATTTTCTGGGGGATTACATGGTGTGGGTGTATCCGTTACAAACGCACTTTCTAAAAGATTGGAAGTGACGGTTTGGCGTGAAGGGCAAGTTTCTACTTTGACCTTCGCCGACGGCAGAGTGATTGAAAAACTCAAAACTAAGCCATCCTCCAAAGAAGATAAATCACATGGCACACGTGTGCGTGCATGGCCAGATGGTAAGTACTTTGATAGCTCAGCGATTCCAATGGCTGATCTAATTCGACTCTTACGCTCTAAGGCGGTTTTACTACCTGGCGTCAAAGTAACCCTCATTCAAGAAAAATCGAAAGATAGTCAAACTTGGCAATACGCACAAGGCTTACGGGGCTACTTAAATGAAGCTATTGCTCAGGCGGGTCATGGCCCAGAGGTGATTCCTCCATTTGAAGGAGAGCAATACGCCACTGGTAATAGTGAGGATGACTCCTTCGCTGAAGGTGAGGGTGCTGCATGGGTAGTGAGTTGGACTGAGGATGGCGCGCCTGTCCGTGAGAGTTATGTCAATCTAATACCAACACCGGCTGGCGGAACCCATGAGAGTGGTTTACGTGAAGGCCTGTTCAATGCAGTTAAAGGTTTTATTGAAATGCATGCCCTGCAACCAAAAGGGGTGAAGTTAATGCCCGAAGATGTATTTGCACGCGCATCCTTTATCTTGTCCGCCAAGGTATTGGACCCCCAGTTTCAAGGACAAATTAAAGAACGTTTAAATTCTCGTGATGCAGTGCGTTTGGTATCTGGATATGCAAAGTCTGCTTTAGAGCTTTGGCTTAATCAACATGTTGACTATGGCCGTAAGTTAGCTGACCTTGTGATTAAACAAGCTCAAGCAAGAACTAAGGCCGGCCAAAAAGTTGAGAAGCGGAAGTCTTCTGGCGTTGCAGTATTGCCAGGAAAACTCACCGACTGTGAAAGCCAAGATATCGCCATGAATGAAATCTTCCTCGTTGAGGGAGATTCAGCGGGCGGATCAGCCAAAATGGGGCGTAATAAAGAGTTCCAGGCAATTTTGCCGCTGCGAGGTAAGGTGTTAAATACTTGGGAGGCAGAGCGAGATCGCTTATTTGCCAATAACGAGATACATGATATTGCGGTAGCAATCGGTGTAGACCCTCATGGTCTAAATGACGATCCTGATTTATCCAATCTGCGTTACGGCAAGATCTGCATTCTTTCTGATGCTGACGTCGATGGCGCACATATTCAGGTATTGCTTCTAACCCTGTTTTACAAACACTTCCCCAAGTTGATTGATTTAGGACATGTCTATATTTCAAGACCTCCGCTCTTTAGGGTAGATGCGCCTGCACGTGGAAAGAAACCAGCGCAAAAAATTTATGCACTTGATGCAAGTGAACTGCAGGCAATTGAAGATAAGTTGCGTAAAGATGGCGTCAAAGAATCTGCATGGCAGATTTCCCGCTTTAAGGGCTTAGGCGAGATGAGTGCAGAGCAATTATGGGACACCACACTCAATCCAGATACCCGACGCTTATTACCTGTTACCTTAGGTTCTTGGACTGAAGATGAAACATTTAAAACGATGGATATGCTAATGGGTAAATCAGAGTCAGGTGCAAGACGAGATTGGTTAGAAGAGCGCGGTAATGAGGTGGAGGCGGATATTTAATGGCAACTAAAAAAACTCCAAGTAAAAAACCCGCTGCTGCTCAAGCAGACTTATTTGCAAATGCATTAGAGATGGACATCGTAGAGGTTGATACTATCTCTCCACGCTCCAAAGGCCCGAAGGGTCCAAAAGATCCTCATGACCCTAAGACTATTGATCTGAATGAAGATAATAAAGATAGTTTGACTCTGGCTGTATATGCCGAGCGGGCATACCTAGATTACGCGATTAGCGTTGTTAAAGGCCGTGCCTTACCAGAAGTCTCCGATGGTCAGAAGCCAGTTCAGCGTCGCATCTTGTTCTCAATGAGTGAGATGGGTTTGCGGGCTGATGCTAAGCCAGTGAAGAGTGCGCGTGTGGTAGGTGATGTGCTGGGTAAATTTCATCCGCATGGCGATCAATCAGCCTATGACGCCTTAGTGCGTTTGGCACAAAGCTTCTCTCTACGCTACCCCCTAATTGATGGTCAAGGTAACTTTGGCTCACGTGATGGTGATGGCGCTGCGGCGATGCGTTATACCGAGGCGCGTTTAACCAAGATAGCTGGTTTGTTATTAAGTGAAATCGATGAAGGAACAGTTGATTTTGCGCCAAACTATGATGGATCATTTCAAGAACCAAAACTATTACCAGCACGCTTGCCATTTGTTCTTCTAAACGGCGCCTCAGGTATAGCAGTAGGTATGGCCACAGAAATTCCATCGCACAATCTGCGTGAAGTTGCTAGTGCAGCAATTGCATTGATGAAATCACCAAAGCTCTCTACCTCAGATTTATTGGACTTGATGCCTGGGCCAGATTATCCGGGTGGTGGTCAAATCATCTCCTCTACCGCAGAGATTGCGCAAATTTATGAAACTGGGCGTGGCAGCATTAAAGTTCGCGCTCGTTGGTCAGTTGAAGAGTTAGCTCGCGGCCAATGGCAGATTGTCGTCAATGAATTGCCCCCAGCGACTTCTACGCAGCGCGTGCTACAAGAGATTGAAGAAATCACCAATCCAAAAGTACGGGTTGGTAAGAAAACCTTAACACCTGAGCAAAATAATCTGAAGTCCACCATTTTAAATGTACTAGACGGAGTGCGCGATGAGTCCAGTAAAGATGCAGCAGTACGCTTAGTCTTTGAGCCTAAGAGCAAAAATATTGACCTTAATGAATTTGCAAATCTCTTGTTAGCACATACCTCCCTTGAATCTAATGCACCAATGAACTTGGTCATGATTGGGAATGATGGACGCCCACGCCAAAAGGGTCTAAAAGAGATTTTGACTGAGTGGGTTGAATTTAGGGTTGCCACGGTAACTCGCAGAACCCAGCACCGTTTGGGTAAAGTCAAAGATCGTATGCATATATTGGAAGGGCGTTTAATTGTTCTTCTGAATATTGATAAGGTCATCAAGATTATTCGTAATAGCGATGAGCCAAAAGTAGATCTCATTAAAGAGTTCAAGCTATCAGATCGCCAAGCTGAAGATATTCTCGATATTCGTTTGCGCCAGTTAGCGCGCCTTGAGGGAATTAAAATTGAGCAAGAACTCAAAGAGCTCAAATCTGAGCGTGATGACTTAGAAGGTTTATTACAAAGCGATACGGTATTACGTAAGCGCATCATCAAAGAAATTGAAGCTGACATGAAGGACTTCGGCGATGAGCGACGAACTTTGATTCAAGAAGATAAGCGCGCAATTGCAGAAACTAAAGTCATTGATGAGCCGGTAACTGTGATTGTTTCTCAAAAAGGTTGGGTGCGTGTCCGTCAAGGTCATGAGCATGATCCAACTCAATTTAGCTTCAAGGCTGGAGATGCGATATATGCGACCTTTGAGGTGAGAACCGTAGACCTCATACAAGGCTTTGGTAGTGATGGCCGGGTTTATACAGTCCCAGTGAGCGAATTGCCAGGTGCTCGTGGAGATGGTTCTCCTTTGACCAGTTTTATTAATCTTGCTGCTGGCTCACAGATGGTGGCTTACTACGCTGGCCAGCCTGATGATTTAGTTTTAGTGTCGACTAAAGCAGGTTACGGCTTCTTGGCTAATGTTGCTGATATGGCTACTCGCAATAAAGCGGGTAAATCGTTCATCAGCATTGATACAAAAGATCCTAGCGATGCACCTTTAGGAGCGGCAAAGGTACAGGTTGGCATGAAACAAGTAGCCTGCTTATCAGCGGCCTCTAAGTTGCTGGTATTTCCATTGAATGAGCTCAAGCGCTTACCAACAGGTGGCAAAGGCGTGATCTTGATGGGGCTGGATGACAATGGATATTTGGCTTCTGCAATTCCGGTCGGTCCAGAAGGTGCTACTTATACCGGAGCAGGCCGCGCTGGTAAGCCAACAGAACTCAATCTCGATGCGAAGACCCTGAAATCCTTTGCTGGTAATCGTGCCCGCAAAGGACATTTTGTAGAGCCTCGCCTTAAAGAAGGAAAACTTAAGGCAAACTAGAGAATGAGTGAATGACTTAAGCCCGGCTACGTTTTCTGAGGAACACTGATGCCATATTTGATGGCAATGATTTCTGCCAGAATCGAGACTGCAATTTCTGGTGGGGTAAGGGCTCCAATATAGAGACCCACAGGACCATGGAGCCTATCTACTTGGGCTAGGTTCAGGTCAAACTCTAAAAGTCGCTCTTTGCGTTTTTGAGTGTTCTTGCGGCTACCTAAAGCGCCAACATAGAAGGCTGGAGACTTTAAAGCTTCCATTAAGGCCATATCGTCTAGTTTGGGATCATGAGTGAGGGCAACGACTGCAGTATGAGGATCGACCCCGATTTCCAGTAGTACATCATCAGGCATGCCTTTGATGAAAATCAGATCATTGCGATTAAGGCCTTCTGTATATTCTTCACGAGGATCAATTACGATCACCTCAAAGTCAGAGGCAATAGCAAAATCAGCCGTATATAAAGATAGCTGGCCTGCACCGATGATCACTAAACGCCAGCGTGGCCCATAAGTTGTTCGCATCTCTTGTTCAGTGCAAAAGAATTCATCATGGCGAGAGCCTTGGCTTAAGATGGATTTACCGGTACTCAAATTCACAGTACGACAAATGATTTCGTGCGTAGAAATTGCCTCGAGAAGTTTTTCAAGTACGACTAATTCGGGTTTTGGCTCAACCAATAGTCGTAAGGTGCCTCCACAGGGTAGCCCAAAGCGAGCTGCCTCTTGTTGGCTAACACCATAAACCACCATTTCTGGGGTATGGCGGGTCAGAATTTCTGTTTGAACGCGACGAATCAAATCGTCCTCTACACAGCCACCAGAAACAGAGCCGGCTACTTGACCATCATCGCGAATCGCAAGCCATGAGCCTATAGGTCGCGGGGCAGACCCCCAAGTTTGCACAACAGTAGCAATGGCTACAGAGTGACCAGCTTTTAGCCAGTTGACTGCAGAATTCAAAACACTTAAATCGGTACTATTCATGCTGAGGTTTTGTCTTTATTCTTTATATTTACAGTTTCCTATTTATTATCACTCTAATGACAACTTTAGGTAAGGCTCCACCAGCGTCTAAATTGCGCTTGGCAATTCTGCTACTGGCAGCAGGTGAGGGAAGTCGCCTAGGATCAATTCCCAAAGCCCTTTTAAAAAAGGACGGGGAAAGTCTATTAAAGCATTTTTGCCAAACGGCTCTGGCACTTTCGCCGGTTCAATTCATTATTGTGAATGGCTTTCATGCGGAGGCGATCGAGGCCGAGATGGCAGGTTTGAAGCGTGACATTAAGTTGCCATATCACTTGGTATCGAATGCGCACCCAGAGTTAGGGCAATCATCCTCAGTACGTATTGGGCTTGAGGTGCTTGGAAAAAATTATGATGTACTGCTCATTGCTCTTTGCGATCAGCCTGCAATTGGCCAAAAAGAGATTGTCGACTTACTAAATCAATATGAGAAGCGTAATGCTAGCCAAGAAATAGTTTTGCCAATGGTAGGAGAGCAACGTGGTAACCCAGTGTTGTTTTCTAAAAAAGTGATTGAGGATATTTTGGCGGTGCCGGCAATGGTATGTAGGCCATTTATGGATGCGTACCCAGAGTTAGTGCATATCTTCGCTACCGATAATGAGGCCTATATTCTAGATGTTGATACAGAAGAAGATATTCAGAAATTGGGATTGCAACGCGATTAAATCTCAGCGATCAATTCAATTTCAACACAGGCACCCAAAGGAATTTGAGCTAC
>CANHLB010000050.1 GCA_947461335.1 Burkholderiaceae bacterium
AGAGGGCGCTACCGGTGCTTGAATGTCTTCAAAGAGGCGCACTAAGCGTGGATAGGTTTTGCGATTGAAGACTAAAAACCCAGTATCAACACCATGAACAATTTCTTTGCCATCAATATTACATTTGAAGTCCACTGTGTTGCTATGCCCTCCGATATGATCACCAGCCTCATACAGGCTTATATCAAATTCCGGATGCTGTCTTAAAGCATAAGCGCACCCAAGGCCAGAAATACCCCCGCCAATGATGGCAATTCTTTTTTTAATCACTAAGATTTTTCTCCTAAGAGTTTTTCAATCTCTGCAGTGATGGAGCTACTCGTCGGTTTGGTCATACTGCCGTAAGAATCAACGACATTCCCATTTCGATCAATTAAATATTTATAGAAATTCCATTTTGGTGTTGTGCCAGTTTTAGCAATCAACATTTTGAAGAGAGGGTTCGGATTGCTTCCTGAAACGGAGCTTTTTGCAAACATCGGAAATTTCACATCGTAAGTATTTTTACAGAAGTCGGCGATCTCTTTATTGCTTCCAGGCTCTTGTTGGCCAAAGTCATTAGATGGAAAGCCTAATACGACGAGGCCCTTATCTTTATATTTGGCGTAGACTTTTTCTAGTCCTTCATATTGGCTTGTAAATCCGCAAAAGCTTGCAGTATTAACAACCAAAATCACCTTACCCTGATACTGGCAAAGATTTTGAGGGGCATCGTCCTGCAGGCGAGGGAAGGTCTGGGATAACAGAGGGCTGCAACTAGGTGCAGCATTGGTAACTTGGGCAACCAATAAAAAGGCAAGCAGGGTGAAAAACCGGGCAAAAACTAGGCGATATGTCTCAGGGGGCATTTTGCAGCTTCTTTTAATGAATTATTAGCCCTCAAGTCTAAGACATTCTGGGTAATATCGCTCGATCTTAGCCAAAGCCATTAATATTGAGCTATGAGTTCTTTGCTCCCACCTTCTTTTGAATCTAAGGTCTGCCCTCTAGATCAGTTAGCTGCTCGTATTGCAAAACTTCCTAGGCCGCTGGTCTTTACTAATGGGGTGTTTGACATTCTGCACCGTGGGCATGCTAGCTATTTAGCCCAAGCACGTGCTTTAGGGGCGAGCTTAGTAGTTGGTGTTAATTCAGATGCTTCCGTCAAGATGCTGGGCAAAGGTAATGACAGGCCAATTAATTCTGAAATGGATCGTCAGGCTTTATTGGCCGCTCTTGAAAGTGTAGATATGGCTGTGGTCTTTTCCGAACAAACGCCAGTAAATCTAATAGAGAAAATTCGTCCAGATATTTACGTCAAAGGCGGCGATTATGAAATTGATACTCTTGCAGAAACACATCTAGTGAAGACTTGGGGTGGAAGAGCGATGGCCATTCCCTTTCTGTATGAGCGCTCTACATCTAGTTTATTAAGCAAGATTCGCTCTTAAACATTTTGCAATAACCAAGCCCAAACTCCACGCAATACTAGGCCTTCAGTGGCCTCCACTGTAAGTGAATGTATTTTCTGCGATTTGTGGATTTCTTCAGTCAAAATTTTGGCATTGCCACCATCGAGCCATATTTTTTCGACTGGATGATTCATCTCTTTTGCTAGCAAAATTGCGTATTGAATTGCACCAATCTGTGCGGCATCACAGCCACCTATAATTGCGCGATTCGTTGATAAGCCAAAACCAAGAGCAGCCTCATCACGAACTACAAGAGGCAATTGTGAGGTGTTGTCTGCCAAACTTTTTTGCATGAGTTCAAGTCCTGGCAATATCCATCCTCCATAATGAACACCATTGCCGCCCAGAAGGTCAATCGTTGTAGCTGTGCCAGCATTAATAATGAGCGTGTTCATGTTAGATAGTGCGCGAGCCCCAAGGACGGCGGCCCAACGGTCTGCTCCAAGCTTGCTAGGATCTTGATAGAGTGTCCGCATGCCTGCGTATTCACTGTTACCAGTCAATTGTTTCCAAGAGATATCCTGCCATTGTGGAAATAATGATTGGAGGTTTTCAATTGCATCTTTACCAGCAACGCAAGTAAATCCAATAGCGTCGGGTTTGGGTAAAGTTTTGGCAATGTAATCTGCTAACTCTGCTCTAAGTTCAGGTGATGCCAGAGCTTTGCTACTGATTGATCCAGAGTAAGCCCATAGCTTTTTTTGCCTATCTCCTGGTTGTTGAGATGATTCAACAGCAGCCCATTTAAGGCGTGTATTGCCGACATCGAAAAGTAGGTAAAGACTCATGATTGCACTCTTAAAGATAGGTCGCCAGCATGAATGGCAATGGAATTGTTATCTTGCTGTAATACTAATGCGCCGGCTTTATCTATGCCTTGAGCAATACCATAGATTGGCTCTTTACCGGCACCTGAGATGCATACTGGCTGGCCTAGATAGGCGTCCCACTTTTCCCATTGCGCTTGATAAATACCAAAACCATGTTGATCAAATTCATAGAGATGGTGCTCAAGAGACGCAATCAGCTTTAACCAGAGAAATTCGGAATCAGGAAGCTTTGAGGCTAGCGAAGGTAACTCATCTAATGCCCCTATCTTTAATCCGTATTGTTGACTTAGGCTAGATTCAATTTGATTGGCATTACGTATGTTGATGCCAATACCAATAATCATCCATGTTGTATCGCCTGCTTTAGTTTGGCCACCCTCAATGAGAATGCCCCCCAGTTTTTTGTTGCCCAGCAATACATCATTGGGCCATTTAAGGCGGAGACCCGCTTGATGCAGTGTCGATTCATCCAGCTCAAATGCCTGTGCAATTCCATAAATCACCGCTAGTCCAACTAATAGGCTAAGTCCGGTAAGTTCGGCTGGCTGTCTCTTAAATGGATAAGCCAATGAAAAGCAGATCGAGTCTGTTGGGTTGGCGATCCAAGTTCTTCCTGCCCGACCCTTGCCTGCTGTTTGCTTGAGTGCAATACGCGCTACGGGGTCAATGAGCTCGCCGGCGCGCCAACGTTTCAGCAGATCATCGTTAGTGGATTTAGTCTCAGCGATACGTTCAAGGATGCAATTAGCAGTCATTTCTCCATTGTAGAAAGGTCTGACCTAGAATTGTGGGATGGATCAAAAAGATCAGCGCCCCTATAAGTTCGCTTGGCCTCTCCAGGCGATGCCGCTTGCTAGAGCCATGAGCCTCAGTTATGCCTTACTGATCATCTACGTAAGCCTAAATCCCTTCGATTTTGACTTCCAAAATGGGATTAGCGCTTCGGACTGGGTTAACGCCCCATTGCCCCGTTTTATTACTTTGTTTGATGTTTCTGTCAATATCCTAGCGTATATCCCATTTGGGTTCTTGCTAGTTTTTGCTACATATCCTCGTTGGCGCAATTTTGTGGCTTTAGGGATTGCTTTGAGTCTTAGTGCTTTTTTGGCATTGAGCGTAGAGACTTTGCAATCATGGTTACCCACCCGTATTCCTAGTCTGATGGATTGGTGGGCAAACGTTTTGGGAGGATTATTAGGTGGACTGTTAGCCATCCCCTTAGGCCCTCAGTGGTTATCCGGCAGCGCCATTCACCGCCGCTTTGACCAATGGTTTGGCCTTCATTGGGGCGCATGTACACTTTTCTTACTATTTCCCTGGTCACAAATTTACCCCCAAAGTTCATGGCTAGGCACAGGCGTGTGGGGGCATGCCATATTTGGGTCAATAGACTGGGGAACGCTTGTAATTAATCATGTAGTACAAGAAACCTTAATAACTGCCTTTTGCTGGCTTGGCGTTGCATTGCTACTATCCTTAGGATTACGTGCTAATGCTCCACAGTGGAGAATCCTCAATGGCCTGCTTTGTTTCACAGTGCTAATCAAGACTTTATTTACCGCACTACAGTTTGGTGGAGAGTTCAGCTTGATATGGCTTACAGCCGGTGCGCTATGGGGGATGCTATTAGCAAGCATTTTATTGAAATGGGCTTTACGTTTAAGCTTGAAGCACAAGTTTTGGCTAGCCTTGCTATGTTTACTCATTGCAGCGATTGCCATCAATGTATTGCCTGATAATCCATATTTCATCTTGAACCTCAGGCATTGGCATCAAGGCCGCTTACTTCATTTTAATGAGCTGATGCAGTGGGTTTCAGTGGTATGGTTGCCTATTGCCTTCATTTGGATGATTTATAACGCAGCTCAACTTAAATCGAAACATTAACGAATATAATTTTTTTATGAGCTTTACACACCACTTATTTTTTTGCTTAAACCAACGTAGTAATGGCGAAGATTGTTGCGATCGTCACAATGCATTTGCATTGTTTGAATACGCCAAAAAGAGGGTAAAAGAGCTGGGACTGGCGGGGCCTGGGAAGGTTCGAGTGAATAAGGCAGGTTGTTTAGACCATTGTGCTAACGGCCCTGTTATGGTGGTCTATCCCGAAGGTATTTGGTATACCTTAATCGATCAAGAAGACGTTGAGGAGATCATCCAATCCCATTTAGTTGCGGGTAGTCCTGTCAAACGTCTGCAATTGGCATAAGCCTTTTTTGTTGAAAGTGTTTCATGAATAGCCGTACAAAAGTAATTCATATTGAGGGTATTGTGGGAGCGATTGAAATGTCAATTGACCTACCTGATGAATTAAAAAATAATCCTTCATTTGCTATCCGTGGCTTAGCATTAGTTGCTCACCCCCATCCGCTCATGGGCGGCACTATGGATAACAAGGTCGCGCAAACTATGGCTCGCGCTTTCAATCAATTAGGTTACGTGAGCGTGCGTCCCAACTTTCGTGGAGTTGGGGGCACTGCTGGCGTTCACGATAATGGGGTTGGCGAGCTAGAAGATTTATTGCACGTAACAGAATGGATGTGTACTCCATCAAGCTGGGCACCATTTGAAGTCACTGCAAACCAAGCTTGGGTTTCCAATGTGAATACATTTCCTTTGGTTGTTTCTGGATTTTCATTCGGTAGCTTTGTCGGTAGCCATTTAGTTCAAAGGCTTGCAGATCTTGGCCGCCCCGCCGAGCGCCTAGTAATGGTGGGTAGCGCTGCCGGCAAGTGGACCTTGGCTGAAGTGCCCTCTGACACGATTCTGATCCATGGCGAGTTAGACGAAACAATTCCTTTAATTGACGTCTTTAATTGGGCGCGACCGCAAGAACTTACCGTTCAAGTTGTTCCTGGCGCAGACCACTTTTTTCACCGCAGGTTGCATTGCATTCGTAACATCATTACTGGTGCGTGGTTAGGTATGCAAGACTTACGCATGCAATAAGAGAATAGAGAAAATCATGGCCGAAGAAAAATCACTCATTGAATATCCTTCCCAATTTCCAATTAAGGTAATGGGGAAGACTAGTCCAGAATATTTGCCGGCAATTATTCATATCGCAAAACAATTCGATCCGACCTTTGATGAAAGTAAGGTTGAGCAAAGACCTTCTAAGGATGGAAATTATTTGGGCATTACTTTGCCAATCACAGCGACTAGTCGTGAGCAATTAGACGAGTTATATCGAACTCTCTCTACACACCCATTGGTTAGTATTGTTCTGTAACTAATTGAATGCCTCCATTAGTAAAACATCTCGGTTTAGCGGATTATGTATCTACTTATGAAGCGATGCAGACTTTTACTAAAGATCGTGACAATACAACTCCAGATGAGATTTGGGTTTTAGAGCACCCACCAGTATTCACGCTTGGATTGGCTGGAGATGCTGGTAATTTACATTCGCCAAGCAATCAAATTCCCTTAGTCAAAGTTGATAGGGGTGGCGAAATCACTTATCACGGACCTGGACAAATCGTGATTTATTTATTACTTGATCTCAAGCGCTTAGGCATTTTTGTAAAAGAATTGGTTTCTCGTATTGAACAGTCGGTGATTGATACCTTGGCAGATTTTGGAATTCAGGCAGAAAGACGTGCTGGAGCTCCTGGGATTTACATTTCAACTCAATCTGGAGTATCCGCTGAGTGGATTGGGGCTAAGGTAGCAGCATTAGGCCTTAAAGTTTCTAAAAGCCGCTCCTATCATGGCCTAGCTCTCAATGTAGCTACCGATTTAGAGGCTTTTGGGCGTATCCACCCCTGTGGCTATGAGGGCTTAAAGACAGTTGATATGCAAACCCTTGGGATCAAGGACAATATAGACACTATTAGCCAAAGGCTTTTGGAGCATTTACAAAAGCAACTGATGTCACATGACCATAAATAAAAACGATAGCAAGACGACTTTCGAAGTTCGTCAAGACCTCAATTACGATGCAACTCGTAAACAAAAATCGAGTGAAAAAACTGCGCGCATTCCAATCAAGATTATTCCATTACAAGAAGTATTAAAAAAACCAGATTGGATTCGAGTAAAGGCAGCTTCTGGAAATTCGCGCTTTAACGAGATCAAAAAGATTCTTCGCGAGAATGAATTAGTCACTGTTTGTGAAGAAGCAAGCTGTCCAAACATTGGCGAGTGCTTTGGTAAGGGTACTGCCACCTTTATGATTATGGGCGATAAGTGCACGCGCCGCTGTCCATTTTGTGATGTTGGACATGGCAGACCAGATCCGCTTGATCAAAAAGAACCTACTAACTTAGCGCGCACTATTGCTGCACTTAAATTAAATTATGTAGTGATAACCAGTGTTGATCGTGATGATTTGCGTGATGGTGGTGCTATGCATTTTGTCGATTGTATTTCTCAATCACGCAGTCTTTCTCCAAGCACGCGTATTGAGGTATTAGTCCCCGACTTTCGTGGGCGCCTTGATAAAGCATTAGATATTTTTGCCGAGCATGCACCAAATGGTTTACCAGATGTGATGAACCATAACTTAGAAACAGTTCCGCGTCTTTATAAAGAAGCGAGACCAGGCTCTGACTATCTTCACTCTTTAAAGTTATTGAAGGATTTTAAGGAGCGTTTCCCAAGAATTCCGACTAAGAGCGGCTTAATGGTGGGCCTTGGTGAGACCGATGAAGAAATCTTAGAGGTAATGCGCGATATGCGTGCGCACAATATCGATATGCTAACGATTGGCCAGTATCTTGCACCTTCCGGACATCATCTTCCTGTGCGTCGTTATGTTCATCCAGATATTTTTAAGATGTTCGAAGAAGAAGCTTATGCTATGGGCTTTTCCCATGCTGCAGTAGGTGCGATGGTGCGATCTAGTTATCACGCGGATCAACAAGCTCATGGGGCTGGGGTTGTTTAAACGCTTTACTAAAGCTGGCGCATTGCTAGCAACCGTCTTTTTTCTATTAGCCTGCAGTCCGAAATTGGATTGGCGCATTGTTCAATCTCCTCAGGAGCGATATACCGCATTATTTCCAGGTAAGCCAGATAAGTTAGAGCGCCGCATTCCTTATCAAGAGCAAGAGTTGCAGCAAACCCTTGAGGCAGTCAAAATTGATGATGATATTTATTCAGTTAGTTCGATTAAGGTCCCAGTAAGTCAATCTGCAGCTATAGAAAAGATTATTACCCAGTTAAAGTCCAATTTGCTAGATAGAGCTAAGGCGTCAGGGGGTTCAGTTGAGGAAGAAAGTGCAACCTATCAAACGAGTAGCCATCAGCGTTTAGCAACGCAAGACTATTTTGTCACCATAAAAGCAAATAACAAAATACAGCAACAGATGCGAGTTCGTTGGATCACTCGTCAAATGGCCAATGGGGATTCATTTATTTATCAAGTCTCAGTCTTGCATGGCAACGCAAATAATGATGATGCGAAAATACTTTTATCTAAAGAAGAGTATGCAAACTTTTTTAATGAGTTTTATCCAGAGTAAAACTCATTAAAAAATAATATAAAGAAAAATTATTAAGATTTTTCTAATGCAGCAACCTTAGCTTCAAGGGCCTCTAATTTTTCCCTAGTCTTAGCAAGCACTTTGGATTGCAATTCGAATTCTTCGCGTGTCACCAAATCCATTTTTTGAAAACCTTGATTCATCATCGCACGCACATTCTTTTCGATCTCTTGTGCTGGCGAATTACGGATGGCATCACCCACTTTGGTTTGCATATCACTTGCGATACGTTGAATTTGTTCGAGGATTTCACCGGGTTTTTGCATAGTTGGGATTCGCAGTTCTATAGGTAGTTGCATAAAAGATACATATTGATATTTTATGTTGGGTACTTAAATCTAGGTAAAAAGGCTCAAAATACCTAAAAAAGCTCAATATTCACCCATAGAGTGCAGTATTGGGCACCAAAAAAGTGCAGATGCATTAAATAGGGGAATGGCTTCAATTCCTCTTCTGGGCCGACCCTCATGATCACTCCATGCATTAAGCATTTAACCCATTTTTTATTACCACTAGTAAGGAGTAACACATGAAAACTTTACGTAAATCTACTCTCGCACTGGCAGCATCAAGCCTTTTAGCGACTTCGGCTTTTGCTCAAACAGCCCCTGCGGCAGAAGCTCCTGAAGCCAGCCCAATCACAGCAAACGTTACTGTTGTAAATGACTACCGCTATCGTGGTATCAGCCAATCCAACTTTAAGCCTGCTATTCAGGGTGGCTTTGATTATGCGCATGAAAGCGGTCTATACATTGGTAACTGGAACAGCTCCATTAGCTGGATCAGTGATGGCTATGGTCAAAACGGTGGATTTTCTGGAAAAGGAAGTACATATGGCAACGTCAGCGCTCCAATCGAGATGGATTTCTATGCTGGCTTTAAGAAAGAATTGATCGCTGAAGGTTTTGCTACTGATGTCGGTTTCTTGCAGTACTACTATCCAACTTCCGGTATTCCAAATACAGGCGGCTTAACTGCTAATCCAAATACAAGCGAATTTTATGTTGCTCAAAATTTCACATTTGGTCCAGTAACTGGCTTTGCAAAAGTTTCGTATGCAGTTTCTACATTGTTTGGAACAGTGAATTCTTCTGGTTCTTACTACCCAGATTTGACAGTGAACTATGACACTGGCATTTGGGGATTGGCTTTGAATGGCCACGTTGGTTACCAGTATGTAGCAGGCAATGCTCCAACTGGATCTAATGTAGTTAACTATGTTGGTAATTCAGTCTCAGGCGTAAGTAACAGCACTCTGTATTCTTACACCGACTGGAAATTGGGCATCACCAAAGATTTTGGCGGTGGCTTGTCTGGAGCCCTTGCTTATGTTGGAACTAACGCTGCGACATATAAAGGTGCTTATTCCTACTCTAACCCATCAGGCAATAACTTGGGCAGAGCAACAGGCTTGATTTCCTTAACAAAAACTTTCTAATTTCCACTCTGAACGGAGAATCACATGAAATTAATTACCGCAATCATCAAGCCCTTCAAGCTTGACGAAGTGCGCGAGGCTCTCTCGGAAGTGGGAGTTTCGGGCATCACCGTCACTGAAGTAAAAGGCTTTGGTCGTCAAAAGGGCCACACTGAGTTGTACCGCGGTGCTGAGTATGTAGTCGACTTTTTACCTAAGGTAAAAATTGAAGCTGCTGTTGAAGATGGCATCTTGGAGCGTGCGATTGAAGCAATTGAAAAATCAGCACGTACTGGCAAGATTGG
>CANHLB010000051.1 GCA_947461335.1 Burkholderiaceae bacterium
AAAATCTTAGAAACGCCAGAGATGAAAGACCGCTTTCAGAAGGCGGGTGTTCAAATTGCCCCTATGAATACTCAGCAGTTCTCTGACTTATATTTCTCAGATATTGCCCGGTGGAAGGTCGTCATTGAGAAAGCAAAGATTAAGCTAGATTAGTGACTGGGATTACATTTATTCGTTGTCGCTAGATTTGCTGGGGTACTTAAAGGAGGCGTAACGTACCACAGCATTTGCTAGTGCTAGTACGAGGATTGTTATGCCCATATAGAGAATGGGGAGGTCAGCCTCATGCTTAGTATTAACCAGATCAATAATGAGTCGGGTCACAGCGGTGATTGCCACATAGATTAAAAACCGTACAGGCATATGATTGGTTTTAAAATAAATACCGACCATGGCCCCAATCTCTAGGTAGATAAATAGTAAAAGCAAATCTTCAATAGAAGCAGATCCTTTTTCCGCCATTCCCAGGAATGCGATAGCAGAAGACCAGACGGTTGCAGCACCAATGCCAAATAATGCAATCCGATGGAATAGAGAGACAAACAAATTACCAATGGGTACCGTCCACTTTTCAATGGTAGCCTCTAGCTTGGAGGCATCTTTTGGTGAGTTTGGGGTCATGCTCATATCGGTCTCCAGTTTTCTAATACATTTGTGCCAGTATATTTCCCAATGAGGTCTAGGGGAATAAAAAAGAGGCCAAAAGGCCTCTTTGTTTCGGAAGAACTTCCTTGATTACCCTAGGCTATCAGCCCAGATATTGTGAGCCCATCCCCAGGCGTATACCCCTTCAAGAGTAGAAGGTGCGGGCGATAGTCCGCCAGACCCTGGAACTGTCTTGAAGGTCTTTTCAGCAGCAATATATTGATGGACACTCGCTACATGAACTACTTCGCGATCATTGACAAAGCTGTAGCAAGTATTAGTTAAAACAGGAGCAGGATTGACTTCCCAGCCGCTTAGCTCAGCCACAATTGCTGCGGCCGCTACTTTCGCATGTGAATTGGCCATATGACCAGACTTGGGCATTGCTGGTGCAACTTGAATGGAATCCCCCAAAACATAGATATCTTTTTGAGCAGTAGATTCAAAGTTAATAAAATTCACATTGACCCAGCGCCCATTTGAATTAGCCAAGCCTGTTTTAACTGCAATTTCACCAGCACTCATTGCTGGCAAAAGATTTAAGACATCCGCCTTAATATCATCTTGTATTTCGAGTTTGATTGTCTTGGTTTTTGCATCAACAGCAGTGACATTGTGTTTTGGTAAATATTCAATCATTCCAGGATACTGCTCGGCCCATACTTTTTTAAATAGGGCACCCTTTGAAGTCACATCCTGGTTTGCATCCAAAATTAATACCTTAGATTTAGGCTTATTTTGTTTGAGATAGTTAGCCACTTGGCAGGCGCGCTCATAGGGACCAGGAGGGCAGCGGTAAGGTGCCTCTGGAATACTAATAGCAAATGTTCCACCATCGCGCATTGCGGCTATCTGCTTGTGAAGGGCAACGGTCTCAGGACCGGCCTTCCATGCTTGTAAGGTAACACCATCTTTATTAGCTTGAGCTAAACCCTCAATAGTATTCATCATCAAGGTAACGCCAGGTGAAACAACTACCTTGTCGTAGCGCAAAGTTTTACCTGAGGCCAGTTTGACTGTTTTTTTATCTGCATCAATACTGGCAACACTATCTTTGATAATTTTGATGCCATGACGCTTACTTAGATTGTCGTAAGACGAAGTGAGATCTGCCAAAGTGCGTGACCCACCGACAACTAGGTTGGAGAGTGGGCAAGAGATAAATGTTGGATTTGGCTCAATCAGCGTCACTTTAGCCGTGTTATTTGAAAATAGGCGAAGATATTTAGCGGCAGTAGCACCGCCATAGCCACCACCTATAACGAGTATTTCTGCTTTTTGTAAATTGGCGCGAGCATGTCCAGAGAAGCCTGCGAGTAAACCTAGCGCTGCTGCGCTATGACCAATAAAGTGTCGACGATCCATGATGGGCTTCCTTATTATTTCTTGCCAAGTTGATTGGCGATAGTGACTAGTTGCTCGTCAGAGTAGCCTTTGGCTAACTGCGGCATGATTGTGCCTTCTCGAGCGCCAGATTTGAATGCCTTTAATTGCGTTAGCATTTGCTCGCTCGTTAAGTTATTGATCAATGGCATACCACCATCAACAACTCCTTTACCGTCAGTACCATGACAGTTGGCACAAGTAGAGGCGAGACCTCGTTTATATAAATTACTAGCCTCAGCATTTTGGGCGAGGGCAGTGCTACTCCAATGGCTAAAGCCGATGTAGAACGCAGCTAGGATTGCGCGCTTGAGATACTTTGCTAGCATGGGGTTTATCTCCATTTAATTTATTTCTGGCCACTTAATGCGACCACCTTAATGTATATCTTAATCAAGAAGCCCTACAAAACTGCAATTTACCTCAGATTCATTTTTCATAAGCTCATTCCAAAAAGGGAAACTTGCTCTGCTTTTATCCGATCTTCCCGCAAGCCCTATAAACTATAGGTATGCGAGGATCATTTTCTTACCGTTCTGCTCTCTTAATACTGCTTCTAGGTGTATTTACCTATCTATACGGCCTAGATAGCCGATTTGCGCCTAAAAATGGGGATGAGTATCCCTATATGCATATTGTTCGCATGACTGCGGATGTTGGTCATTGGTTGCCCCTTCAGTCAGAAATGGATGGGATTAAAAATACGAAGCCCCCACTCATTTTTTGGCAAGGTATTGCTAGTACCCATTGGGCGAGTCAGTGGTCTTTAGCTCATCTACGTTGGCCCAGTGTTCTTTATACGGGGCTAACAGCATTTTTCTTATTTTTAGCAGTGCGTCGATTTAGTGGCAAAACTCAAACTGGTTTACTAGCTGCTTTAGTATGGCTTTCTTTTTTTGCGACCTATCGATACGGACGTCCATTTCTAGCAGATCCTCCAGAAGTTTTCTGGATCAGTTTGCCATTCTTGGCGCTTTTATATTGGGGTAGGTCTGCATTCGAATCAAAGCTCTTTTTTCCATTATTAGCAGGCATTTGTTTTGGCCTTGCTTTATTTGCCAAATCTTTTGCCTACATCGTACCTGCTACGTTTGCTTTAGGCCTCTACTACTGGCGCTGGCGGCAGTGGAGTATTCCAAAAACTTTGATACATGATCTTTACAAGATCTTTATTGCTGGCATATTAGCTTTAGCGGTATTTGCTTTATGGTTTGCTTTTGATCCAAACCCAGAAGCTGTATGGAAAGAATTTGTTCTTGGTGAGAATGCCGGTAAATTTACCGCTCGCAACTCTAACTATTTACTAGATCTTATTCGTGGCGGCGACAGTATTTGGCTATTGCTTTTAACGACCTTAGCTAATGCAGGCTTATTTTTCTTTGTGTTGATTTCTACCTTGCTGCAATGTTGGCGTGAGCGCCGTTTTATGGACATAGAGGAAGTGCTACTGCTATTGCTCATTGTCGCTTTCTTGATTGTGTTTAGTCTACCTAGTCAACGCTCCGGCAGATACCTATTGCCTGTAATGCCAGCATTTGCGGCATTGATTGCATTGCATTGGGAGCGCTTGCCTTTATGGGGCTTTAGGGCTGCATTATTTTTACAGATATCAGTTCTTGCGCTACTGCTCTGGCTTGGCACTAATCTCCAGTTCTCTGGTTTTATGGGGGAGGCAGGTGCATGGATTTATTCGTATTGCCATTGGCTATTGATGGCTACCGCTCTCATTATTGCTTTGATTGGTTTATTTCAGCACACTCACGCTAAGACACTTGCATTGGCAGGATGCTTTCTGAGCTATTGCGCCTTAACTAGTAGCTTGGCCCCACTAGAGGGTCAGTTGGGACGCTATTCAGCAACAACGATTGCTCAGTTGCAAGGTAAAGATGTCTGGATCCCTTGCGACTATCGTGCAAAAGATGAAGAGTATCGTTTGCTACTGCCTGGTACTAAACTGCATGGTTATTTAGCAAAGAACTCTGCTGATGCTCATGGTCTGACGAGTTCCTATCCTGTAGTGGCAGTACACACACCACTCGGAAGTGCTCCTATACTTTGCGATTCCTGTGAGGTAGTGGGCCAAAGAATGGAAATGAAAGCGCGTCACTCCAATGCAGAAATCATTGAAATGCTTCAAGGTCAGATTGGGAAACATCTTTTTGTAAATGAGTACTTAGTTGCCACACCCGTGGCCATGCCTGACCTGGCTAATATTAAGGATGTTTGTAGATGAGCCGTGTCATTGCCCTTTGTTTTTTATTGCTTGCCGCAGTGATTGGCTTTCTGCATATTGATAGTCGTCCAGCATGGGCTCCTTTTGCTATGAATGTACTGGTGACGACCGAAGAAGAGGTGGTGATAGAGCAAGCACCAAAATCGAAAAACCTAAGCACGCCAACTATTGCAAATCCAATCAGTACATGGTTGCCAGATACAGGCGCACCTTCTGTCCATGCCGCTTCCCTGATCGCATTAAAGGATGGTGGTATGCGGGCATTTTGGTTTGCAGGGAGTCGTGAAGGCGCTCCAGATGTTTCCATTTATAGCTCTACCTTTGATTCGAAGGCATCTGGCTGGAGTGCACCTAAGATAGTTGTCGATAGAGTAGGCGCTGAAAAAGCCTTGTCACGATATATCGCTAAATTAGGTAATCCAGTCCCCGCGAGGATGGCTGATGGCCGTTTGCAACTATTTTTTGTGACGGTTTCAGTTGGAGGGTGGGCGGGTAGTTCAATCTCCAGCATGATTTCTGATGATGAAGGTGTCACTTGGGGAACACCACAAAGACTGATTAGTTCTCCATTAATCAATTTGAGTACCTTAGTCAAATCCCCTGCCGTACTTTTTGCTGATGGCCGCCTTGGATTGCCTGCGTATCATGAGTGGATCGGCCGCTTCGGTGAGTTTTTAAGAATTGAAGCAGGACAGGTGATTGATAAGCGCCGTATGAGCTCGGGCCGCAGCGCTATTCAGCCGTTAGTATTTGTCAATGATGACCAAGATGCTACTGCATATTTCCGTCAGACGAGAAGCGCAGGTCAGGCAAAGCAAGTGCCCGTTAGTCAAACTCAAAATGCGGGTCAATCTTGGCGCATAGATCCTGATTTGCTTATTGCCAATCCAAATTCTGCTGTAGCTGGATTACAGCTTAATGATGGCTCACGTATTTTAGTTCTCAATAATATTGAATCAGGACGTTATCGAATGGTTTTGATGATGGCTGACGCTAAATCACAATGGCAAATGATAGAAGTCTTAGAAGATGACGCGGCATTACCAGAAGATCAGCGTAAAGAGTTTTCTTATCCATATCTCATTACTCTTAATGGTAATGATACCCACCTGGTTTATACCTGGGATCGAAAAAAGATTCGTCACCGTTATTTTTCAGGCGCTTGGTTAAAGCGTGCTAATGCTCAACTTACCGCTACCGAAGCAGGTAACACTCCTGAGGACACAAAACAATGAACCAGCTCATGCAAACTCTAGCCTTAGTGGAGATGTCCATTAGCTGCGCAGCAGTGATTGTCTTGCTTTTACAAAAAACTTCCTCACAAGAGTTCCCACTTCTTGCAAAACTATTGCTGATGGTGATTCTTGCCAATCTTTTCTTTTGGCCTCTTGGCATGGGAATGGAATTACCGCTCTCTGCATATGTTCGCGGTGCAACAGGCGATCTTAGTATTGTTACCACTTTATTGCTGTGGACCTCATTGCTCCTCGCAAGTAAACCAGCTCCACTAGTATTTAAGTTCGCACTTACCATCATTGCTATCGCCTTTTACCCGCTCGCCTTAGGTTTTGGCATGTTTGATCCTTATGTTTGGGGCTATGGATCTATCCCGTTTTTTATTGCAGTCTTACTCTTTGCAATAATCTGTGGTCTTGCTAATTGGAGCAAAGGTGTATGGATTATTGCGATTGCTATTCTTGCTTGGGCAGTACATTGGCATGAGTCTGCCAATCTTTGGGATTACTTACTCGATCCCTTCTTAGCCATCTGGGCGCTACTGGCTATATTTGGAGCGCTGTATAGAAGACGCAAAGACAAAGCCCGCTCAGGTTATTTATTTAGGCCAGGTTAAGAAAAAAGCCAGCAATTGCTGGCTTTTTCATTGAAGCGGTAAATGCTTAGTCTGGAATATTCGCTTTACGAATAATCGGACCCCATCTATTCACTTCTGCTTCAAGGTGAGACTTTAGGCCATTCGGAGTCATCTTGTCTGGTGAGACGATATCAATGTTGGCATCCTCTAAACGTTTTTTCACATCAGGTGTGTTGAGGGCTGTTTTCAAAGCGGCATTTAACTTATCCAAAATTGGCTTTGGAACGCCTTTTGGTGTGTACATGCCATGCCAGACTTTTACCTCAAAACCTTTCAGGCCTTGCTCATTCAAAGTTGGTACGTCTGGAATGGCAGGTAAGCGTTTCATCGTAGTGGTACCGTAAGCCTTCACGCGGCCATCCTTAATGTAAGGAATGGTTTGTGTCGTTTGATCGCAAAGCAGATCTACTTGGCCACCCAAGAGGTCTGTCAGAGCGGGCCCAGTTCCCTTGTAAGGGATATTGGTGAGTTTCACACCCATGCGGCTTTGGAATAGCAAGCCACAGAGTTGTGACACTGCACCTGGACCAGCATTAGCCATAGTGATCTTTGAACCATTTGCCTTAATATAGGCCTCTAATTCTTTAAAGTTATTTGGCGGTAAATCTTTTTTACCCAAGAGCACCATCGGTACATCAGCAACTTGGCCGATGTAATCGAAGCTAGTTAATGGATCATAGGGAAGTTTGTCATAAAGGGCATTAGCAGTAGCCATACCCATGTGATGCAAATAAATGGTGTAGCCATCAGGGGCAGCGCGTGCAACCTTAGTGGATGCGATTGTGCCTCCCGCACCATTCACGTTCTCAACGATTACCGTTTGCCCTAAAGCTTGTCCCATTGGCACTGCAATTAAGCGTGCAACAGTATCCGTAGGACCACCGGCAGCAAATGGCACGATTAAGGTAATCGCTTTCGTTGGCCAATCTTTTTGGGCGATCGCATTGCCGCTCAGTAGAGCGCCTGTAGCGACAGCCGCAGTTATTCCTGAGAATAGTAATTTTTTCAGCTTCATTTTTGTCTCCAACTTGTTGTACCTAGCAATTTTGCCATTTCTGTGACTTTTAGGGTAAATAAAGACCCTAACGTTTACCAGTAATTGCTAAGGTCTTCTGGGCAAGTAGCACTACAGGGCGGTCAATCATGCGACCATCGAGCTTGACGGCACCACCTTTAGACTCCTGATCTGCCTGAATAACCCTCTTGGCCCAAGCAATTTCTTGTTCTGAGGGCATGAAAGCTGTTTTAACAATTCCAACTTGTTTTGGGTGGATACAGAGCTTCCCGCCAAATCCCATGCGTTTAGCCCGCTGTGCATCATCCTGAGCGCGGGCAACATCATCGGTGGAGGGGGTAACTCCATCTATGGGAGCGGCAATTTGAGCTACTCGAGACGCTAAGACGATTTGATAACGGGCAGTGTGAAGTTCACTTTCTTGTAGGTCGCAAGTCATGCCGAGGTCTGCTTGTAGATCAAGGTTGCCTAATGCAAGACGAATCACTTGATTAGCATTGGCAATGTCATTAAGACGATCTAAACCAATTGCAGTTTCAATCATGGGAATCAAGGCTGTATTAGGTAATACTAAGGCAGCACCATTGACCTGATCAGCTGATTCTGTTTTAGGAATCAAGATGCAGGCAATATCAAGCTCTTGGGCCAAAATTAAATCCGCCGCATAAAATTTGCTACCGGGACAGTTGCTACGGATAACCAAGCGTCTTTTTTGCTCAGGAGTAAAGCTAGGCCAGGCAGACCGAATAGCATTACGAGCCGATTCTTTATCTTCTTCTGCAACGGCATCTTCAAGATCAATGATGACACCACCAGCTCCACTATCAAGTGCTTTTGTAAAACGTTCTGGGCGAGTGCCTGGAACAAATAAAAAATTACTGCAAAAGGCTAAAGGTGTTTCAAGTGGGTTCATATTGTTTGTAGTGGGCTAATGACTTGGAAGAAGAAGGCCTATCTTGGTCTGTTTACGGATATTCCACAAGCCATCAATTGCCTTGGTCATCTCCGCAGGGCTAGCCCCTCCGCTAAAGGCAGCAAGGCGCATCGCCTTATCAGTGATCTCGGCGCGGCTTAAGGTATTCCCGGGATCCCCTTTAGGTTCATCTACGCGACCATCGAGAATTTGCCCATTATTTAAATGCACTTTGACTTTGCCAATCCAGCGCTGCGGATAGGCAGTATCTACTTCGGGATCAAGAATCATGGTGACTCTGTCGCGGAACAAGCAAATGGCATCATCATGGAAGTGGTCATCGAATTCTTGAAGGCCAGCAAATTGATAATGTGCAACCAAAGCCAACACAGTACCCATTGAGAATTTAGATTGATGAACGGTGGCTGGATCAGTGACAGGTCCCAATACATCAATCGCACCTTGGTGCACCAAAGTTTCTACTTTTGCAATGTCGCCAGGTTTTAGTTTGTTTGCCAACATCACTTGCAATAAAGCATCTGCAGCGGGGTGTGTGTGGCGGCAGGAAGCGTGATACTTAAAGCTCGTTTCTGCTAGGGCCCAGCGACTACCCAAACGATCAACTAACTTGGAGGGATCTGCATCGCTTGTCATGCCTGCAGCTAAGCCTTGTTTGCCTTCTAGGATATGTTCTGCACCAGTAAAGCCTGCTTGAGCGATGTAGGCAGACATTAATCCTGTTGCAGCTGCATGAGCCGTGTGTAGTTGCTTGGAATCCGCAGCATCACGCAGAAATTCCCAAAGGCCTGCAGATTGTGTGCCAGCAGATCCAAAGGCGTGCAGCATTTGCGCAGGAGATAGCTTGAGAAGTCGACCCACAGCAGCAGCTGCAGCAAGCGTGCCCGCTGTGCCCGTAGTATGAAAAACTTTGTAATGTGAACGACCTAAGAACTCACCAACCCGAATGCCTACTTCGTAACCAGCAACTGCAGCAACAAGAAAATCCTCTCCGGATGCACCGATTGCTTGTGCGCACGCTAAAGCAGGTGGAAAGACTACTGTAGCTGGATGAAAAACCGAACCGTTATGTACATCGTCTTGCTCGGCCACATGTGATGCAGCTGCATTAGCCATCGCCGCTAAAAAAGGACTCGAGCCTTTACGATTGATCAATATTTCAGACGGGCCAGCATGCATGCTATCGAAGCCCCCCATGTTCTGAGCAAATTGAGTGATGATTTCAACGGGGCGCGAATCTTTTCCTGCGATAGCAGACCCAAACCAATCTACTAATAAA
>CANHLB010000052.1 GCA_947461335.1 Burkholderiaceae bacterium
GTATGAGCTAATTCCTCTTAATGGGGTTTATGATTTAACTTTAACGATTGAGTACAAAAGATATGATGAATTCACCTTTCAAATTTGAAAAAGCCTATATCAATGGACAGTGGGTTGATGCTGACAATAAAGAAACTATTAAAGTTACGAATCCTGCAACTGGTGAGTTGATCGGTACAGTTCCTAAAATGGGCGTAGCTGAAACTCGCAGAGCAATTGATTTTGCTAATAAAGCATTGCCTGCATGGCGTGACAAAACAGCCAAAGAGCGGGCAAAGATTTTGCGGAACTGGTTTGACCTCATTATGAAAAATCAAGAGGCATTAGCGCAGCTGATGACGGCTGAACAAGGTAAGCCGCTGGTTGAGAGTAGAGGTGAGATTGCTTATGCTGCTTCATTTATTGAGTGGTTTGGTGAAGAGGCTAAGCGTGTATATGGAGAGACTATTCCTTCTCATGGTGCAGATAAGCGTTTAGTTGTGATTAAGCAGCCTATTGGAGTGTGCGCAGCAATCACGCCATGGAATTTCCCGGCGGCGATGATTACACGTAAAGCTGGTCCTGCATTAGCGGCAGGTTGCACTATCGTTTTAAAGCCGGCTAGCCAAACCCCATTTAGCGCCTTGGCGCTTTGTCAATTGGCTGAAGAAGCTGGTATTCCGCCCGGTGTTTTTTCTTGCGTGACTGGATCAGCATCGGAAATTGGTGGTGAACTTTCCTCAAACCCAATTGTCAGAAAGTTGAGTTTTACAGGCTCTACAGAGATCGGCAAACTCTTACTAGCGCAATGCGCAACAACTGTGAAGAAAACCTCAATGGAGCTGGGTGGTAATGCCCCATTTATCGTTTTTGATGATGCTGATATTGATGAGGCAGTAAAAGGCGCCATGATTTCTAAATACAGAAATGCTGGCCAAACATGTGTATGTGCGAACAGAATCATGGTGCAAGATTCTGTTTATGACACTTTTGTGGAAAAGTTTTCTAAAGCAGTGGGTGCATTGAAAGTTGGCAATGGTAGCGCTGACGGTACTGTCATCGGTCCATTGATTGACGATAAAGCCATTGCAAAAGTTGAAGAGCATGTCAACGACGCTATTAAGAAGGGCGGAAAAGTAGTTATTGGTGGTAAGCGCCACTCTTTGGGAGGATCCTTCTTTGAGCCTACCGTAGTATCTGGTGCTACAAGAGATATGTTGGCATTTAAAGAGGAAACATTTGGACCATTTGCGCCCATCTTCAAATTCTCGACTGAAGCTGAAGCAATCTCAATGGCGAACGATACTGAGTTTGGCTTAGCGGCATATTTTTATGCTCAAAATATTGGCCGCATCTGGCGAATTGCCGAAGCATTGGAATATGGCATGGTTGGTATAAATGAAGGCTTGATTTCTACTGAGGTTGCTCCTTTCGGTGGTGTTAAAGAAAGTGGCCTGGGTCGTGAAGGATCCCAGCATGGCATCGAGGACTATTTAGAAATGAAGTATCTCTGCATGGGTGGAATTAAGGCGGCCTGATATGCCCTTTTATGAAATCGATGGAATAAAGCCAGTTGTTCATCCAACGGCCTACGTACATCCTGAGGCTGTGGTGATTGGCGATGTGCACATTGGCCCTAATTGTTACATCGCCCCCTTTGCTGCATTGAGAGGAGACTTCGGCCGAATTGTTCTCGAGGCAGGAGTTAATATTCAAGACTCCTGCGTTTTGCATGGATTTCCGGATACTGATACCTTAGTCGAAGAGGACGGGCATATCGGTCATGCCGCAGTTTTACATGGCTGTACGATTAAAAAAAATGTGCTTATCGGTATGAATGCGGTAATTATGGATAACGCAGTGATTGGCGAAAATTCAATTGTTGCTGCTTGTGCCTTTATTAAAGCAGGAATGATTATCGCGCCTCAGATGTTAGTAGCCGGCATTCCCGGAAAGATTCTAAGAGCCCTGACAAAAGCAGAGCTCAATTGGAAAATTGAGGGTACGGATTTATATAAAGCATTGACTGTTAGAAGTCTCAATACTTTAAAGCCATGCATCCCTCTCACACAAATTGAGTCAAATAGAAAAAAATTCGATTTACCAATTAGTAAGTCTTTAGATAAACTTAAAGAACAAAGTTAAAAGATAAGCGATGAAGTCTTTAACAGTAGCAGATGCTATTAGCTCGCGTATGTCCGTGAGGGCATTCACCAAGGATCCTGTTTCTAAAGAGATGATCACTGGGCTTTTAAATATAGCTGCACGTGCCCCCTCAGGAACCAATACACAGCCTTGGAAGGTTTATGTACTGGAGGGTAATATTCTGAAGGAGCTCTGCACTGAAGTGTGTGCAGCCTATGATGCGATAGCTGCTAACCCTGAATTAGCTAAAGAGTATCAAGCCGGCTACACCTACTATCCAAATAAGTGGTTTAGTCCTTATATCGATCGACGCCGTGAGAATGGTTGGAGCTTGTATGGCCTCTTAGGCATTACCAAAGGGGATAAAGACAAAATGCATGTGCAGCATCGTAAAAACTTCCAAGCCTTTGGCGCTCCCGTATGTTTGTTCTTCACAATCGATAAAGAATTAGGTAAAGGTTCTATGCTGGACTATGGAATGTTCCTGCAGAATTTTATGGTAGCAGCTAGGGGTGAGGGCTTAGATACTTGCCCACAAGCAGCTTGGAATGATTACTCAAAAATTATCCTGCCATCGATCGGAGCTCAAGATAACGAGATGCTGGTATGCGGTATGTCCTTGGGTTACGCCGATAAATCAGAGATAGTAAATACCTTCCATACCCCACGCGTACCTGCAGAAGAATTTACTACTTGGCTTAGTTAACTTTTGGAGCGCCCGCTTGTTTGAGAGGGTGCGCATCAGCAAAGGCAGGCAAGCGCATGCAATTACTAAAAATATCTTGCAGAATAGGGGTTAGGCTCATATCTACTTTAAATAGATTGGCACCAATCACATGAGATGCTAGAGCAATATCAGCCAGGGTAAGTTCATTTCCAAATGAATATGTCCCAGCTTTGCCTATTTTGATTAAAGATTTCTCAATAGACTGATTGCCAAGAGTAAACCAATGTTGAGCCCATTTAGTTTGCGCGCTCTCATCTAAATTCCACTCACTATTCAGGAAATTTCTGATGCGTGGAACAATCAAAGGATGCGTATCAGCAATAGTCACTAAAGCAAGGGCTCTGTTTTGCGCTTTTTCAAAAGCATCGCCTGGCAATAGCTTTGGTGACGACCAGACTTCATCAATATATTCCAAGATCGCCATAGATTGAGTGATTTCATGGCCGTCGTGTTTGAGTAAGGGAACTACATGTTGTGGATTTAGGGATTCATAAGCCTCGCCAAACTGCTCTCCAGTAGCTAAATTAATAGCTATCTCCTCAAATGCAATTCCTTTGAGGTTTAAAGCAACTCTGACACGATAAGCAGCTAGAGAACGCCAAAAGCCGTAGAGAGTAACGCTCATCATGAACCTTAATTAACTATTAATAAAGTCGCGAATGGCGTTCATAAATACTGCCGGTGCTTGAAGCTGTGGAACATGGGCTAAACCTGGAAGAATATTTAACTTGGCATTAGGCAGCCCGGCATGTAATTCCACTGACATTGGTGAAGGTGTTGCTTCATCTAATTCGCCAACGAGCACTAGTACAGGCTGCGTCACTTTGGATAATTGGTCGCGAATATCTAATCCCGCTAGCGCAGCACAAGCGCCATGGAAAGTTTCTAGGTCGAGACTAAGGAAACGTTTTTTTCTGTCTGCAACTAAGTCAGAATTTTTTTCTTGGAACTCTGGGGCAAATAAGCGGCGCATTGCTACATCTGCAATCGCACCCAAACCTTTTTCCTTGGCGGCTGCAGACATGCCTCTGAAGGCAGCACGACCAGGCTCTGAGAACATGGCGCCACAATCTGCAAGAACTAAGCGAGAAGCAATTTGTGGGTGACGAATGCTGGTGATGAGGGCAATAAAGCCACCATAACCATTTCCTAAGAAGATTGGCTTCTCAGAAAGTTTGAGAGATTCAATACCTTGAGCAATATGGTCAGCAATCGTATTGAGATCGCCACCCACGAAATCAGATCCTTCAAAGCCAGGAAGGTTAAGTGAAATGACTTGATGGGTTTTAACTAGTTCTTCTGCCAGCGGCGTAAAAGAACTGCTATCGGCTAAAAGGGAGTGGAACAAAATAATCGGTTTTCCTGATCCAGAAATCTCCAGACTCAACTTTTTATTACCAATACTTAAAGTGTTATTTGCCATATCGCTTTATTCCTTCATTTTTTCTGATTAGTTCAGGCGTGGTTGGCTAGCGGTATCTTTGTACCAGTCAAAAGGTGAGTCATCCATGCGAATCATCACACTCTTAGTCTCAAAGTGTTGATCAAAAGATTCTGTACCACACTCACGACCAATACCAGAGTCTTTAATGCCGCCCCATGGAGATGCTGGATCTAAGCGATGGTGATCATTGACCCACACAATGCCACACTTGAGTTTTGCAGCCACGCGATGCGCTCTAGTGACATCATTGGTGCGAATAGCGCCAGCAAGACCAAACGGAGAGTCATTTGCTAACTCCAAACCTTCTTCTTCAGTGGTGAATTTGGTTACAGATACAAATGGTCCAAACACTTCCTCTTGGAAAATACGCATCTTTCTGGTGACATCAGCAAATACGGTTGGCTCAACAAAGAAACCATTTGCCAAACTTGGATCAGTCGGTATTTTGCCGCCAGCAACTAAACGTGCTTTGTCTTCATTTAAGCCAATATCAATGTATTTCAGGACGCGTTGTTGTTGACGAGCAGAGACCACAGGTCCAAGTTGAACCTTTGGATCAATAGGGTTACCAATACGAATCGTTTTTGCTTTTGCTGCTAGCTTTTCAACAAACTCATCGTAAATTTTGGCTTGCACAATTTGACGACTACCGCAAATACAGGTTTGGCCTGCACCGATGAAGGCGCCAAAGGCTGCATAGTTCACGGCTTGGTCTACATCGAAGTCATCGAATACGAGAACAGGGGTCTTGCCGCCGAGCTCCAAGGTTTGGTGCGCAAAATTACTGCCAGCCAATGAGCCAGTAATGCGGCCAGCTTCAGTACCACCAGTCAGAACCCATTTTGCTAAGCCAGGATGCTCTGCAAGTGCTTTACCAGTTGAGGGGCCAAGTCCAGTAATGACATTGAATGCTCCTGGCGGCAAGCCTGCTTCAACAAATAATTGAGCTAAGCGTAGAGTAGTTAATGGAGTGTATTCAGAGGGCTTTACTACAGTAGTGCAACCAGAAGCAAGAGTAGGGGCTAAGCTCTTCACCATAATCATCAGCGGATGATTAAATGGGGTTGAATTTCCGACCACGCCAATAGGAGTCCGTAAGGTGTAGTTGAGGTAGTTTCCATCAACAGGAATGACAGAGTCGCGGCGTGCAATGGCCAAACCAGCGTTGTAACGGAAAAAATCTGGCAAACGGGAGACTTGGGCACGAGTCTCATTTAGTGAGCGGCCATTATTTGCAGTTTCTAATGTGTAGATCTCTTCTAGGTTTGCTTCAAAGACATCAGCCAGCTTATTGATGAGTTTTGCTCTAGTGCGATTAGACATAGAGCTCCACTCAGGGCTCGCAAAGGCTTTAGCAGAACTTTTTACTGCTTTATCGACATCAGCTTCTGTTGCGTGAGCGATTTGCGCTAGCATTTCTCCAGTAGCTGGATTTAATACGTCAAGTAACTCGGGCTGTGAAGCTGGAATTTCTTTTCCGTCAATAAATAGACCACGTATAGGTACTTGCTTGTTCGAAGTTGACATGAGGGTCCTTGTTGAAAAGTGTTTTGAATTAGTTAATGATCATGCCGCGCGAGACAGCATTGCTGACTCTCTTACCTGCGGCAAGAACATGCTGCTCAGCTAAGCGCTGGGCTGCTTTAATCGATCTAGATTGAATGACATCAATGATTTCTCGATGCTCTGCGACTAGTGCTTCTGGCTTGCCATGATCCATATTACTGACGCTAATTTGTACCGCTCTTTCCATTAGATCAATCAAATCAATCAGTTGATCACGCATGCGATGGTTGCCACCAAGTTCAGCTAAACGACGGTGAAAGGTTTTGTTGTATCCCACAAAGCCATTGGGCCACTGCGCTTCAGTAAAGTGCTTAAATTGATCTAAGGCTTGAAGTTGTTCATCACTCGCATAGCGAATAATGCGTTCGATATTTGCCCGCTCTAGCGCAGCGCGCAAATGAAACATATCCAACATATCGGAAATAGAGACGGGGGCGACTCTATAACCCTGACGTGGAATAGTGATGACAAGCCCCTCACGCTCTAGGCTAATCAAGGCATCACGAACAGGAGACTTGCTTACCTCAAAGCGCGCAGCTAACTCTGCTTCCCGAATCTCTGCTCCAGGCATGAGCTTGCAGGTCAAGATGTCATTGCGTAATTCCTCATATACTCTCTCGCGGAGTAATCTACTGTCAGTTTCTAGGGGTTCAACGCTTGTAGATGCCATGGGTTCAAAGATATTAGATAGCCTTTAAATATTCATCGTAATATATCACAAGAGAATTTTATGGGTATACTATATTTTATAAGTAATTGATTTATATATATAAATTATTATTTGTAGAAAATATTGTTTTAATTTAAATTTATTGTAGTATATCAACTAAGCCCTAAAAAGCTATTAAATATACTGTGAGGAGACAAAAATGCTCAAAAAATTACAACTAAGAGCGGTAGCGCTTGTAATAACAGGGGCACTAATAGCCCCAACAAGCTTTGCGGCTGATAACACGCCAATTCGAGTGGGCTTTCTTACCATTAAATCTGGTGCTCTTGCTGCTGGCGGTAAGCAGATGGAGGAGGGGATCACGATGTTCATGAAAGAGCGGAACAATATGATCGCCGGCCGAAAAGTAGAGTTATTCATTGCGGATACCTCAGGTCAGCCAGCCATTACCAAAACAAAAACACAAGAGCTTGTGGAAAAAGATAAGGTTCAGGTCATCATTGGGCCGCTTGCCGCATTTGAAGCAATTGCAGTCGATGACTACATTAAGAAGGTCGGTATTCCAGTGATCTCACCATCTGCCGGTGCAGAAGATTTGACGCAACGCAAACCAAACCCTTGGTTTGTTCGTGGTGTGGGTAGCTCTGCTCAACCAAGCCATGCGCTGGGTGAGTATGCCGCTAAGGATCTTAAGTACAAGCGCATCGCTATCATTGCTGATGACTTTGCCTTTGGTCATGAAATCGCTGCTGGTTTCCAACGTACATTTGAAGAAAATGGTGGCAAGGTTGTTCAGAAATTGTGGACTCCTTTGAATGTCGCTGATTACGGTACTTATATTGGTCAAATCAAACCTAACGTTGACGCGGTGTTCGCGGCATTTGCGGGCGGTAATGGTGTGAAGTTTGTTAAGCAATATAGTGAATATGGCCTCAAAGGAAAAATTCCTTTATTAGGTGCTATGACTACAGTTGATGAAGGTATCTTGCCTTTTATGGGAGATGATGCCTTAGGAGTCATTTCAACTGGTTGGTATTCGGCTAACTTAAATAATGCGGCAAATGCGAAGTTTGTAAAAGATTTCAATGCTGCTTACAAGAAAGATCCTGGCTATTACTCAATGGGTGCTTATGGTGCTGCATTAATGCTAGAGCAGGCCCTCAAAGATGTGAAGGGTAATATTGAAGATAAGAATGCCTTTATGGCGGCCTTACGTGCGGTGCAGTTACCAAATGATCCAAGAGGTAAAGTCACTTTAGATGCGCTAGGCAATCCTATTATGGATATCTATATTCGTAAGGTTGAGAAAAAAGATGGCAAGTACAGCAACGTTGTTCTCAAAACCTATCCAGCGGTAAGCCAGTTCTGGACTTATAAAACCAAAGACTTCTTATCTAACCCTGTTTATTCCAGAGATTACCCACCTGCGAACAATTTAGAAAACTAATTAGCTTCGCATGTCATTTTGGTTAATTCAGAGCCTTAATAGCCTTGCCCTAGGGGGAGTACTTTTCACCTTAGCGGCAGGCTTTTCATTAATTTTTGGATTAATGCGCATTGCAAATCTTTCTCATGGTGCTTATTTCATGTTGGGCGCTTATGTAGGTTTAAGTGTGATTGAGGCAGGGCACTCTTTCTTTTTAGCAATCCTAGCTGCAGCAGTTGCTATTGGGCTATTAGGTTGTATTGTCGAGCGTATTATTCTTCGTCGCCTTGCTGGCAATAGTTTGTCTCAAGTATTGGCTACCTTAGGCGTGGCTTTTGTGATTGCTGATTGCAGTCTGTGGTTTTGGGGTGGAGATCCACGGCCAGTTAGTCCACCAAGCTTTCTTGCTGGTGGTGTACAAATTATGGGGCTGACTTTTCCGCTCTATAGAATTGCCTTAGTAATTTTTAGTATCTTTATCGCGCTCTGCTTATGGGTGCTGCTAGATAAAACAAAATTGGGCGTGATGATTCGTGCCAGCGTGGACGATAGACAGATGGCGCAGGGCATAGGAGTGCCGGCCACTAAATTATTTTCTATCGTGTTTTGCTTGGGCGCTGCATTAGCTGGCATCGGTGGTATTGCTGCCGCCCCCATTCTTTCTGTTTATCCAGGCCTAGACGCCGATATGTTGCCAATCGCTTTAGTGGTGGTCATTCTAGGTGGACTTGGTAGTCTACTTGGCGCTTTTATTGGTAGCTTCTTAATTGGTTTTATCTATAGCTTTGGTCAAGCACTCTTTCCTGACTTGGCATACATCATTTTATTTTTACCGATGTTGATTATTTTGGCTGTGAGACCTCGCGGTTTATTTGGAAAGATTAGCGCTTGAACCGGATTGCTACTGTCATTGCTCTGCTGTTATTGTTGGCGCTGCCATTGCTCACAGGCGGCACTTATTACACCAACCTTGCAAGTCAAATTTTGATTGCAGCGATTTTTGCAATGAGTTTGAACTTATTGGTAGGGTATGCGGGGCTTACTTCTTTGGGGCATGCTGGGTATCTGGGTTTAGCTGCATACATCAGTAGTTGGCTAATGGTCAAACTAGGCTGGTCTCATGCTAGCTCTGCAGCAATGGCGATCATTGCTACTACGATGATTGCTGGCATCTTTGGCTTAATTGCCTTGCGTGCTACCGGCATTAGTTTCCTGATGATTACGCTAGCCTTTGGTCAGATTTTGTGGGGCCTAGCCTATCGGTGGGCAAGTGTCACAGGTGGTGATAATGGTATCTCCGGATTAACACGACCAAGCCCATTTGGATTGGATCTTGATGAAGCTAA
>CANHLB010000053.1 GCA_947461335.1 Burkholderiaceae bacterium
AGCATGGTTCAGTTTGGCTGGGGTAGCAAACAAAAACGTATACAGGCAGCAGAAACTAGTGATACCAGCGCAATTGCTGAAGCGATTGCACAAGACAAAGAGCTCACCAAAAACTTGCTCGCCGCAGCGGGGGTTTCAGTTCCGATTGGCGAAGTAGTAACGACTGCTGATGAGGCCTGGCGTGCTGCACAAAAAATTGGTGGCCCAATTGTGCTCAAACCCAAAGATGGTAATCAAGGTAAAGGTGTTGTCGCCAATATCCAGACTGAGGAAGATGTGCGTGCTGGCTTTATTGTTACGCAAGGCTTTGGCCGCGAGACTATTGTTGAACGTTACCTACCCGGTGCTGACTACCGCTTGTTGGTAGTGGGCAATCGCCTCTCTGCCGCAGCTCGTCGCGAACCTGCTCAAGTCGTTGGTGATGGTACTCACACCATAGCTGAACTCGTCGAAATGGAAAACAAAAATCCGTTACGTGGCGATGGGCATGCTACTGCACTAACGAAAATTCGGTTTGATGATATTGCTCTGGCTCACTTAGCTAGTAATGGCCTGAGTCCTCAGTATGTTCCTAAAACTGGAGAGCGTGTCTTACTGCGCAACAATGCAAACTTAAGTACTGGTGGAACTGCCACTGATGTGACTGATGATGTACATCCTGATGTAGCTGCTAGCGCAGTCGCAGCCGCCCAGATGATTGGTCTTGATATTGCCGGCGTAGATATCTTATGTGAAGCAATCTATAAACCTTTAGAGCAGCAAGGCGGTGGCATCGTGGAAGTTAATGCTGCACCTGGCTTACGCATGCATCTAAAGCCATCTTATGGAAAGAGCCAGCCTGTTGGTGAAGACATTATCAACATGATGTTTCCGCCTGGTGAAGACGGACGTATTCCAGTTGTAGCAGTGACTGGTACCAATGGCAAAACAACCACGGTACGCCTGATTGCTCACCTCTTAAATGAGACTGGTCTTCGTGTAGGCATGACTACTACCGATGGTGTTTATGTAAATCATCGCTTGATTGACTCTGGTGATTGCAGCGGTCCTAAGAGTGCACGGAATGTATTAATGCATCCAGATGTTGATGCTGCTGTATTAGAAACCGCCCGTGGAGGCATGTTGCGTGAAGGACTTGGCTTTGATCGCTGTGAAGTAGCTGTAGTAACCAATATTGGCGAAGGCGATCACCTAGGCTTAAATTACATTACAAGCGTCGAAGATTTAGTGATTCTCAAACGGGTGATTGTGCAAAATGTTGTGCCAACTGGTGCTGCAGTCCTCAATGCAGCTGACCCTATGGTGGTCAAGATGGGTGATAAATGCTCTGGTCGGGTCATTTTCTTTGCCCAAAACCAACATCATCCAGTCATTGCTGCACATAGGGCTAAGAATAAAAAGGTTATCTATTTTGATGGCACCTATATTGTTGCTTCAAAAGGATCGCGCGTCATGTACCGTTTCCCTGTGAGCGAAATTCCACTCACCCAAAATGGGGTACTAGGTTTCCAAGTAGAAAACGCGATGGCAGCCATCGGTGCTGCTTGGGCACTTGGATTGGATGCCGAGAAAATTGCTCGTGGCCTTCATAGCTTTGAGAGTAACGCCAACTCTGTGCCAGGTCGTTTTAACCAGTTCCAGCATAACGGTGCGACAGTGATTGCTGACTATGGCCATAACCCAGACGCAATGCGCGCTTTAGCGAGTGCCATCGAAGCGATGAAACCGAATAAGAGCCACGTGGTCATTAGTGGTGCTGGAGACCGACGCGATGATGATATTCGCGATCTCACGCGTATTCTTGGCAACTCATTTGATAATGTCATCCTGTATCAAGATGCTTGCCAACGTGGCCGCGAAGATGGTGAAGTTCTGAAACTCTTGCAAGAAGGCTTGATAGGTGCAACTAAAGCCAAACAAGTAAAAGAAATTCATGGGGAGTTCAAGGCGATTGATACTGCGCTAAACGATATCTCCGTGGGTGATATCTGCCTGATTCTTATTGACCAAGTCGAAGAGTCGCTTGCTTACTTAAAAGAAAAAGTTAAGCCTTAAGAATGGTATTGCTTTAAGCGGTCAATCTCTTCCTTAGAACCAAGCATTACTGAAACACGCTCATGTAATCCTGTTGGCTGTAGATCCATGATGGTGTGAGTGCCATTAATTGAAGCGCCGCCAGCCTGCTCTACCAAGAAGCTCATGGGATTTGCCTCATACATCAAGCGTAACTTTCCAGCTTTCTTTGGATCACGCTTATCCCATGGATACATAAACACCCCACCCCGAGATAAGACTCTATGAACATCAGCCACCATCGATGCAATCCAGCGCATATTAAAGTCTTTATCGCGCACACCAGTGGTGCCAGCTAAACACTCTTCAACATAGCGACGTACTGGATCAGCCCAGTGACGCATATTGGACATATTGATCGCAAACTCCTTAGTAGAAGGTGAAATAGTCACAGCATCTTTAATTAATACAAATTCGCCAGTCTCTTTATTTAGAGTAAACATGACTACGCCATCACCCAAGGTCAATGCCATAGTGGTTTGTGGGCCATAGACTACATAACCAGCAGCTACCTGATGGCGTCCCGATAATAAAAAATCTGAAGTTTGTAGTGGAGTGCTTGGATCTTGCTTCTTTAATATTGAAAAAATAGTTCCAATAGAGACATTCACATCAATATTAGATGAGCCATCAAGTGGATCAAATAACAGTAAGTAGTCGCCAGTACCTTGCACGACTACGGGCAATTCCATTTCTTCTGAAGCAAGACCAGCGAGTGATTTGCATCCTTTAACACCATCAATCAATTGATCATTGGCGATGATGTCGAGCTTTTGTTGTACTTCACCCTGAACATTCCCGCTACCAGCAGATCCGAGCAAACCAATCAAAGCGCCCTGTGCCACCTCATGACTTAGAGTCGAGCATGTATCGACCACTGCGAGTAATAAATCTTGTAGGCCAGCAGGAATAGCCGCTCCCTTAGGCTTGGTGTTAACTAAGTACTGCTTGAAATTAGTGTTCATGCTTGAGGACAAAGGTATTTCTCCGATTGTTGATGCCAAAGATATTCTTTAAGACTCTATTTTGCCTTGTTATTACAAAGACTAGCCGCCTAGTGCCTTACCTATTACCTCCCGGACATCTGGAGAGAGGGTTTGGCATGCTGCCACCCGCTCTAAGGCAGCTTTCATGTGATCTTGATAGGGATTGGCAAATAGGCGCCAGCGATCTAAGGCTCTGGCTAAGCGCGCTGCAACCTGGGGGTTGATCGGATCTAGAGCTAAAACGCTATCAGCCCAAAATTCGTAGCCACTGCCATCTGCCTGATGAAAACTTGCAGGATTATTGGAGCAAAAAGTATGAAGCATGCTACGTACACGATTCGGGTTATTCATTTTGAATGCAGGATGCTCGCGTAACTTCTTCACATCACTTAAAGTTGAATCGCGACCATCAACTGGAGGACGACTCGATTGCAATTCGAACCATTTATCAATAACTAGCGCATCATTTGCAAAGCGTTCATAGAAATCCATCAAACAGTCTTTTGCTTCCTTAGCGCCATTAGTAACCAATCCAGATAAAGCGGCATAACGATCGGTCATATTGTCAGCAGTGCGGTATTGATTCACTGCCATTGGTGCCCACACAGCAGCATTGGCTTCAAGCAACATACTCAAGGCTAAGTTTTTTAAAGCCCGCTTGCCTGCGTCCACTGCATTAGACTTAAATGGTCCAGGTGTTTGCATTTGTTGATACAAAGCAGCCCATTCAAGTTGAAGTTGCTTAGCGATCTCCCTGCGGAAAGCGCGGCGCGCAGCAAAGATTTTCTGTGGATCAACGCTAGTGCATTGCTCATAAAGATAGGACTCAAGGGGTAGTGTTAAGGCAAGTTCTTTAAAGGCTGGGTCCAACTTAGGATCTAACAAGAGACTGCGATAGGCTTCAATGAGCTTAGCGTCGGGCAAGCGATCATTCAAAATCATCTGCATGGCCAACTTTTGTCCAGCTTCCCAGCGATTAAATGGATCGTCGTCGCTTGAGAATAAGGTTAAGAGATCAGCTTCACTTTGCTCAAAGTCCACATTAATCGGGGCTGAGAAATCCCGATTAATAGAAAGTACTGGACGGCTAGCAATATTGTCAAACGTCCAGGTTTGGCTTGCTTGAGTCAATTCTAATAATTGCTCTACTTGATCATTGCTCTTAGTAATCAAACGTATCTTTAATGGGATATGGAAGGGTTTTTTCTCAGGCTGACCCGGGCTTGGCGTACAGCTTTGAGTCAAAGTAATCTGATATTGTTTTTTCGCAGCATCATAATGCTCTTGCACTTTCACCCTAGGAGTGCCTGCTTGGCTATACCAATTTCTGAACTGGGTGAGATCCCTGCCATTGGCATCAGCCATCGCCACTAAGAAATCATCGCAAGTCACTGCTTGACCATCATGGCGCTTGAAATATAAATCCATCCCCTTACGAAAACCCTCTTTACCTAGCAGGGTCTGATACATTCGAACTACCTCTGAACCTTTCTCATAGATAGTCACTGTGTAGAAATTGCTAATCTCTTGATACTCATCTGGGCGAATCGGATGCGCCATTGGACCCGCATCCTCAGGGAACTGCAATCGACGCAATAAGCGGACATCCTCAATTCGCTTCACTGCTCTACCAGATTCACTACCCATTTGATCAGCGGAGAACTCTTGATCACGAAATACGGTTAAACCTTCTTTAAGAGATAGCTGAAACCAATCTTGGCAGGTTACTCGATTACCTGTCCAATTATGAAAATACTCATGGGCAACTACGCTCTCAATATTGGCAAAGTCTGTATCAGTGGCAGTTTCTGCTTGCGCTAGTACAAACTTGGTATTGAAAATATTTAAACCTTTATTCTCCATCGCCCCCATATTGAAATCACCTACCGCCACAATCATGAAGCGCTCTAAATCTAATTCAAGACCGAAACGTTTTTCATCCCAATGAATCGAAGCAATTAAAGAATCCATTGCATGACGAGTCTTTTTGAGATCATGAGGCTCTACCCAGATTTGCAATAGCTTCTTAGCGCCGCTACTAGTAGTGATCATCTCCTCTATGCACTCTAGCTTGCCAGCCACTAAAGCAAATAAATACGATGGTTTCGGAAATGGGTCTTCCCAAGTAGCGCTATGCCAACCATTTGGGAGTTTTTCAGTATGTAATAAGTTGCCATTGGATAAAAGGACCGGGCATTCTGCTTCACGTGCACGTAAGGTGACGCGGTAACGCGCCATTACATCAGGGCGATCTAGAAAATAGGTAATCTTTCTAAAGCCTTCAGATTCGCATTGAGTAAAGAAGTTTCCATTGGAGACATATAAGCCCATCAGGGAGGTATTTTTCTCTGGCACACATACGCAAATGATTTCAACGATGAATTTTTCTTTACCCTCATTTGGCAAAGAATGAATTGTCAGAAATTCAGGGGTAAGCTCAAAGTGACGGTGGGCCTCGCCATTAATACGTAAGCTCACAAACTCTAATTCTTGACCCACTAAAACTAATGGCGCCCCTGCTTCAAAGCTCTTGCCTGGCAATACCTCAATCCGACTCTTCACAATCGTGCGTGCAGGATCAAGAGCAATATCAAGCTCTACTTGTTCGAAGATATAAATAGGGGGACGATATTCGAGACGACGGAAGCTCTGTGGCAGATCAGTTTTCATAGCTTTATTTTAAGCCTTGGCTGGAACTAGCTCCAGATCAGGGTGGCAATGCCAATTGCGATAAAGGTGACCGCCGCCACTGCATGCACCCACTTAATCGGCATACGCTTGGTGAATTTTTGACCAATCCAGACTGCAGGGGCATTAGCCAACATCATCCCCAATGTGGTGCCTAGCGTGACAGAGAAAACGTCTTCATATCGGGCGCCTAAGGCAATCGTCGCGATTTGAGTCTTATCCCCCATCTCAGCTAAAAAGAATAAGCCTACCGTCAATAAAAAAACTTGCAGGGCACGATCAGCTACTTTTGATCCTGCAGCATCATCAATATGATCGGGAACTAATAACCATAACCCAATACCCAAAAAGCTTAAGCCCAATATCCAGCGCATGACCTCTGGAGAAACTAAAGTCGTTAACCAATGCCCCAGTAAAGCGGCGCATGCGTGATTGGCGATAGTGGCGATAAATATGCCAGCAATAATGGCTAAGGCCTGTTTGGGATAACGCGCAGCCAACATCAATGAAAGAAGTTGGGTTTTATCACCCATCTCTGCTAAAGCAACAACGCCAGCAGAGAGGGTTAGAGTAGAAACATCCATGAATGAGGGAGACCTAGATTAAATAATGTATTAAGGCTAGTGTAATTGCTATGGCACACTATTTTCTCAGAATGCTTCTAGATAGATACACTAAAACTATGGCATCAGGAGGTCCTCAGCCAAAGAGAACTCCAAGCCCTGGGCCTTAGCCACAGGTTGAGATGTCAATACTCCCTTATGCACACTCAGCCCATTGCGTAAGTGGTGATCAATTGAGAGCGCTTTCATGACCCCTCGATTCGCTAAAGCTTCTACAAATGGATAGGTAGCGTTAGTTAATGCAAATGTAGATGTTCTTGCTACTGCACCAGGCATATTGGCAACGCAATAATGTAATACGCCATCGACTAAGAATGTAGGATCAGCGTGTGTAGTGGGTTTGGAAGTTTCAAAGCATCCTCCCTGATCGATTGCCACGTCCACCACTACCGAACCTAGCTTCATCTTTTTCACCATTTCATGCGTTACCAATTTTGGCGCGGCCCCGCCGGGCAAAAGGACTGCTCCAATCACCACATCTGCTTCATATACCTCTTGCTCTATTAATAGATTATCAGAGTAAAAGGTGCGCACTCGATTACCATACAAGATATCAATCTGACGTAAGCGCTCAATATCACGATCAAAGATACAAACATCTGCCCCCATACCTACCGCGATTTGTAGGGCGTTGCGCCCGACTACACCACCACCTAAGATGACAATCTTAGCGGGTGATACACCAGGGACACCTGCCATCAAAACACCTAGCCCACCATTCGTCTTTTCCAAATGAGCGGCAGCTGCCTGAATGGACATGCGACCAGCCACTTCACTCATGGGGGCAAGTAATGGTAATGCTCCGTTCAGCGCTGTTACTGTCTCATAGGCAATACATGTTGCTCCAGAATCAATTAATGCTCTAGTCTGCTTTGGGTCTGGGGCTAAATGCAGATAAGTAAATAAAATTTGATCCTCACGGAGCATTGCGCATTCTTGTGCTTGTGGCTCTTTCACTTTCACGATCATCTCGGCCTTGTGAAACACTTCTGCAGCACTATCAATCAGCGCAGCACCAGCAACGCGATAAGAATCATCAGTTAGCCCAATTTGCGCACCCGCGCCCCTTTGAACTAAAACCGTGTGGCCTTGCTTACACAGCCCGCTGACATTACCTGGAGTCAATCCCACCCGAAACTCGTTGTTCTTTACTTCTTGAGGTACACCAATAATCATTGCCATCTCCTATTATTTAAATTCACGCTTACTTTTTGTTTTATGGTGTAAGCCAACGATGTAAAACATCACTAGATACACCGCCAATAAACACGGGCCCAATATCAGAGCTATCCGCGCATCCTCATGAAAGCCCATCAGCACAATGACCAAGAAAATAAAGGCTAGAGCAAACCACGAAGAATAGGGATGCCAAGGAGTGCGATAGGCAAGATCGGATACTTGGTCTTTTGTTAAGGATTGACGGAATTTGAGTTGCGTAAACAAAATTGCAATCCAAACCATCAAACCAATAAAGGTAACTGCTGCCATGACGTATTGAAAGGCTTTATCTGGCACAAAGTAGTTTAGAACAATGCCCGTCATCGAAACCACAACAGTAGCTATTACTGCAAGGTGAGGCACTCCGTACCTTGATAGTTTTGCAAAGGAGGCTGGTGCATAACCGTTATTGGATAAAGAATATAAAAGGCGACCGCCACTGAAAATGCCAGCGTTACATGAGGAAAGTGCTGCTGTAATCACAACAAAGTTAATTAAGCCAGCTGCTTCACGTAAACCAATACGTTCAAACATGATTACAAATGGACTGCCCTGTTGACCCACCTCATTCCAAGGAAAGATTGCCAGAATGACCAAAATTGCGCCCATGTAGAAAATCAAGATGCGCCATGCTAATGAGTCAATTGCCATCGGAATCGTTTTACGTGGCTTCTCAGCCTCGCCTGCAGACAAGCCAATCATCTCAATACCAACATAAGCAAATAAGACCATCTGCAGCGAGAGCAACATACCGCTGATGCCATTTGGGAAAAAGCCACCGTGTTGCCATAGATTACTTAAACCAATAGGCTGCCAATCATTGGTAAAGCCAAATAGGATGACTGAGCCGCCAAGTGCAATCATCGCGACAATCGCCACTACTTTGATCAGTGCGAACCAAAATTCAAACTCTCCAAAGACTTTGACGGCAATGAGATTAATTAAACCCATCATTACTATGGAAGATAGCGCCCACAGCCACTGCGGCGTTTCTGGGAACCAAATACCCATGTAAATCCCAACTGCAGTAACTTCGGCAATACCTACAACAACCCAATAAGTCCAATAAGCCCAGCCGACCATGTAGCCTGCCAATGGGCTCACATAATTATTGGCATAGGCAGCAAATGAGCCTGCCACTGGTTCATGAACTGCCATTTCACCGAGGGTGCGAAGGACGATAAAAGCTACGATCCCCGCCAGGAGATAACCTAAAAGAATGGATGGGCCAGCAAGCTTGATTGCACTTGCTGACCCCAGAAATAATCCAACGCCAATCGTTGAGCCCAAAGCCATCAAGCGTATGTGTCTAACTTTAAGATGGCGTTTTAAGCCAGTGTGTTCAGTCTGCAAAAGAGACCTCCTTTCGATTTGTCATTGGCTGATTTACCAACGAGGGAAAGTCTAGGGAGTGCTTGGCAGATGTGCTAGGGTAAAAAAATACCTAAAGTGGTTAAATCTATAAAAAGTAGATCGCCTAGAAATTAAATTTCTTTTAAATCAAGGCCAATGCAAAGGAAAAAATATTTCCGACTGCATAAGAATCAGAAACTTCCTACAGGGAATCCCCTTAAGGATTTAATGTGATTTCAGTAGAAATTCAGTTTGTGCCGCGATCAAGTTGAGAATCTCAGCGGCCGCAGCAAGACCACAGGCTGCGGTGACCAT
>CANHLB010000054.1 GCA_947461335.1 Burkholderiaceae bacterium
ATTTTTGTAAATATGGGGGTTGATCGACATCGGCGCAGATGCACTAACTAATAAGGTGTATCCATCAGGCTTAGCTTTTGCAACTATTCCAGCTCCAATACTTCCCGCCACGCCAACTTTGTTCTCCACTAAAAATTGCTGTCCCATTCTCTGAGAAAGTCGATCAGCCATGATTCGTGTCACGGTATCCGTTCCCGTACCCGGGGGGAATCCAATGATGATAGTTACGGGTCTATCCGGATAAGCTGCCAGCGCAAGCAAGGAACTGCTCAACAAGACGGAAAATCCTAATGCCCTAATAAAGAATTGAAGTTTCACTATGCCCCCATTATTTTTAAAGTTCTATAAATAGTGATAAATAAGATATTAGTACAAATAGTCAAAAGAGGCATTTTTAGAGCACGTATCTGGAAATAAGACCTATCTGCCTTCTGAAAGAGCTTCCCCTATTGATCCATATCAAAGAATCCTCCAGTTTCGGATGGCAAGTACAACAAAATATCCTTTTCTTATATATCTTGAATAGCAGGCTATTTGACTCTTAAACAAATCACATTAGGAGGTATATGAAATCGAAGTTCTTTTTAAGCGATTTTCAGAATGGAGTGGGTCGAAAGACTTGAATTCTATTCAACCGGAAATGCTAGCGAGATTGAGTGAAGGTGGCCTCGGAATCATGCAGATTGGAAATACCAATTTACTTCCCATTATTCAAGGTGGGATGGGTGTTGGTATTTCAGCACATGCATTAGCAGGTAAGGTTGCTAACTTGGGAGGTGTCGGAACAATCTCATCTATCGATTTACGTAGACTACACCCCGATTTAATGGCTAAAACAGATCGCCTACCTCCATCTGATAAAACTAAAGCTGCTATCAATCAGGCTAATCTTATAGCTCTGGAACGTGAAATTATCTCCGCGCGCCAACTTGCAAATGGTTTTGGCATGTTGGCAGTCAATGTCATGCGGGCAGTAAGTGAATATCAACCTTATATCACTAAGGCCCTAGAGTCTGGTATCGATGCTGTAGTAGTTGGTGCCGGTCTCCCCCTAGATCTTCCTGACTTAGCCCAAGATTTCCCAAAGGTTAACCTCATGCCCATCCTATCTGATGCAAGAGGCCTGCAGCTGATTGTAAAAAAATGGGAAAGAAAAGGTCGACTACCAAATGCCATTATTTTGGAACACCCTCGCTTAGCAGGAGGGCATTTAGGTGCGAATAAGATTGATGATTTAAATAATCCAAAGTATGACTTCATTAATTCCATCACTGAATCAATTGAGTTCCTAAAAAGTGCTGGACTAGAGGGGCTTATTCCGTTGATTGCAGCCGGAGGAATTACTAGTCGCGAAGATATTAAACAGGTGCAAGCCTATGGTGCCTCAGGAGTGCAGATAGGAACTGCCTTTGCCGTAACCCATGAAAGCGCCGCACATCCTAACTTTAAAAAGACACTGGCGGAAGCAAAGCCGGAAGATATTGTGGAATTCATTAGCGTAGCCGGACTTCCTGCAAGAGCGATTAAAACGCCTTGGCTAATTAAGTATTTAGCAACTGAACCAAAACTGAAGGCGGTGGCTCATAAAAAAGCACATTGCACTATGAGCTTTGATTGCCTGATTGAGTGCGGCCTGCGTGATGGAAATGCTGCTGTAGGTCAATTTTGTATTGATAAGCACTTAGGATTTGCTCTCGAGGGCAATCTAGATAAAGGCCTGTTCTTTAGGGGGTCTGGAAAGCTCCCTTTTGGCTCTGAGATTAAGTCTGTGCAAGAGCTCATGAATTATCTACTTTCAGGGCCAATTGCCACACCAGACTAAGTATTTAGAGCAACAAAAAATTTAAAGAGCGTAAAGCTTGATCTAGATCAAACGATCGCAATCTATATGAAATTTGGCTACAGCTATTAACTGCTTTCTTATATATCGTCAGTCACAAGATGTTTGATGATTATAAAAACAATAAATAAGGTATATATGAAACTAAGAAACGTAGCCTACTGTTGTCTCCTATCTTCATTATTGTTTGGATGTGGTAAATCCGATCCCTATGACACCAGCAAAATGGATCTTAAGCCTACGCCAGCAAAAATAAGCTCTGAACGGCATACCGGGGCCTTTGCTGAGGGCGTCTCCTTAAATATGAGCAGTGAGCTAAAGCCGCTAGACCCCTCTCCGATCAAAACAGTTCGCTTAGATACTACTCACAAGATTATTGAAATTGCTCCAGGAGTACGCTTTGGAGCGTGGACATTTGGAGATTCAGTTCCAGGGCCTACGATTCGTGCTCGTGTTGGTGACAAAATTCGCTTTAGCATGACCAATAGAAGTGATGAAGTGATGCCTGGAGTGCAATTAACAAGTGCACCGATGATGCATTCTATGGACTTTCACTCTGCAATGGTTTCACCACAAGATAAATATCGCTCTGTAGCTCCTGGCCAAACAATTGAATTCGACTATACAGTCAACTACCCTGGTGTTTTTATGTACCACTGTGGTACGCCCATGATTCTGGAGCATATTGCTTCTGGAATGTACGGCGCTGTAATTGTTGAGCCTAAAGAAGGTTACCCTACCAAAGTAGACCGAGAATATATCGTCATTCAAAGTGAGTTCTACTTAAAACCAGATCCTTCCGGTAAAAAAATTGATGGCCAACCTCTTTATGTTTTAGATACTGATAATCTAAAAAAGGCGATGCCAAACTACACCGTATTTAACGGTCAGCATAATGGCATGGTTAAAAATCCTCTAGCCGCAAAGCCTGGAGAAAAAGTACGTCTCTTTGTGCTCAACGTAGGCCCTAGCAAAACTTCAAGTTTTCACGTAGTCGGAACTATTTTTGATCGGGTTTGGATGGAGGGCAACCCTGATAATCAGTTCCGCGGAATGCAGACTGTCTTACTTGGATCTTCAAATTCTGCCATCGTTGAAATGATCATTCCGGAGGCTGGTAAATACATTATGGTCGATCACCATTTTGCCAATGCTTCATCTGGTGCTATTGGTTTAATTAGCACAGAAGCACCCACTAAAAAACCAAGTGAAGATTTAGAGCATCACAATATGGGAGCCACCGCCACCCCTACTGATCCATTAGCAGTAAAAGGTAAACAGGATTTTGAAAGCAAATGTTTGGCATGTCATTCCATTGGCCAAGGTAAAAAATTGGGGCCTGACTTAGCTAATCTCACAAAACGTCGTAACGACGCTTGGATTACCAGCTGGCTTATGAACCCAGAAAAGATGTTGGCTAGCGATGCTGATGCTAAAGCAATGCTTAAGGAATACAACAATATCCCTATGCCAAATCAAAACCTGACTAACACTGAAGTACAGCAATACCTCAAGTACTTCCATTGGGCGGATGCACAAGCTACTGGCACCGTAAAGGCTAGTGGCGCTCATTAAGATGAAAGTGGCATCTCTATTCGCAAGCCTATTACTTATGAGTACATCATCAGTAATAGCTTGCGGCCACTGCATTGAAGATAAGGTGGCTGCCGTATATGACCATACCATTGTTGCAAAAGCAGTTCATGAGAAGCACTTAGTTGCATTTTTCGGTATTGAGGGCCCTTTATTAGTCAATTCTGTATCAAAGCAAGAAATTCAGAAAATGATGAGCAGCATTAACGGGGTAGATCCCAATACCAGCCGTATTTCCCTGGAGACAGGATCGATTTCCCTTGCCTTTAATCCCACTATTCTCACTTATCCAGCGCTACTCGAAGGTCTTGATAAAAAATTGAAGTCAAAAAAATTATCCATCTTCCCTTTAGATCTCATATCACAAATGCCAAAAAAGGCAGTAGCTAGTCATTAAATGATTTGTACATAAGTTATTCATGAGAGACAAAAAAATAGCGGTATTGGCATTGGGATTTCGGCCGTTTTATTTGCTTGCTTCTCTTTGGGCAATTTTTGCCATATTTGAATGGCTTCTAGAATTACAAAACATGGGCATCAGAAATCTAAGCGCTATACCCAGCTTGCTTTGGCATGCTCATGAAATGATTTTTGGTTTTGCAGCCACGGTTATCACTGGCTTTGCTTTGACTGCAGTGAGGGCCTGGACTGGACTGGACACACCAAAAGGGTGGAGCTTATTACTGTTAATTGCCTTATGGCTGATTGCCAGAATAGGAGCCTTTACTGGCTCCCCACTGATTGTGGTGGATATTTGTTTTCTTCCGATAGTTGCTATTGTCATTGGGCGTTTGATTGTAAAAGCGCGAATGTATCGCAATCTTTTTCTCCCATTGATTTTGACAATCTTAGGAATTCTCAACGCTCTTTTTTACCTAACTCTACTGGGACATTTAAAGCTAGACATCAATCAAATCATATTTGCTGCCTTATATTTGATCATCATGATCGAAATTATGATCGGCAATCGAATTATCCCCAGCTTCACAGCCAATGCTACTCCAGGACTTCAACAAGATCGACATCCAAACCTTACCAAGATAACGATATTCTGCAGCGCATTTACATTTCTACTACAAATATTCAGTCCAGTTGTACTGCTAAATGCATTAGCTTGTTTTGTCATTGGCTGTTTGCATCTTTTTTTATTGTGGGGTTGGCGGCCATTATCAACAAAAGGCAAACCACTACTATGGATCATGCACTTATCTTATACATGGATATCAATTGGATTTTTTCTACTAGGCCTCTCAAATTTAGGATTGATTACGATATACCCTGCACTTCATGTCTTTGGAATTGGTGCAACTGGTGGATTAATTATTGCCATGATCACCAGAACTGCTTTAGGTCACACCGGAAGACCACTACTCGCTGGACTCACTGAAACTACCTGCTACTTGGGTATACAAGCCACCCTCCTTTTCTGGCTATTAGGTAATTCGAATCTGAATACCTGGTTTTATCCTTTTTTAGTTATCGCAGGACTATGTTGGATGAGTGTTTTTAGCTTGTATCTCATTAAATACTTACCATTACTTACCTCCCCAAGATCAGACGGTAAAGCAGGTTAAATCATCACGATGATGTCATATCAATACTTTAATGAATGAACTCACTATTGCGCGTGCAATTCACATTCTGAGTATTGTGATTTGGATGGGTGGTGTTGCATTTGTTACCCTCGTATTAATTCCCACCATAAGACGTTCATCTTTCATGAGTGATGAATTCTATCTCTTTAATCTCATTGAAAATCGCTTTGCTTCTATTGCTAGAACTTTAGTGCTGATAGCTGGATTAAGTGGCTTTTATATGATTCATCAACTAAATGCCTGGAATCGATTTTGGGAAATTCGCTATTTCTGGATGCACACCATGGTTCTCATATGGCTTATGTTTGTTTTGGCACTATTTTTAATTGAACCTTTTTTCATTAAAGATCATGGCCGCATTGTGAAAGATGGGCACAACTTTGTTAATCTTCAAAAAACTCAGCTAGTACATTCAATCATTTTGACATTGAGCTTAATCACGATTTTTATTTCCGTACTAGGAGCACATGGGGTCTTTACTTAGTGCCATAGACAGATCTTTTTTTAACAAAAAAGAGAATTGCTTCTACTGACCATTAACCCAAGAATGAAAAATGGGAATTCCCTTTAGTGTCAAGACCATACTCTTTCATATAGGTTTCTAAAAAACTAATTTGGTTGGTTTGGCTTTTAATAATATCTCCCACCAAGTCACCAATAGAAATCACGCCAATCACCTGCTGATTCTTTAAAACAGGTAGATGGCGGACCTTCTTAGCTACCATAATGCTCATACATTGCTCAGAGGTATATTCCTCTTCAATAATGAGGGGGTTCTCCGTCATGATATCGCCAGCTAAGACAGTATCAGGATCCTTTTTAACCAAAGTTACCTTAATCGCGCAGTCTCCAAGAGAAATAATTCCCTTTAGCCGATCATCATCAATGACCAGAATTGATCGGACTCGATGCTCTTTCATGATTTGCAAAGCAAGAGTAACGGCATCTGTAGACTTAACGGAAAATATTTGATGGTGTTTATTTTTCAAAAGCTCTTTAACTGTGGCCATATATCACCTTCAATTTATTAAGTTAATTAATTCCATTAAAGCCCTGGATTGGCTCGAATATTTTTTACCATCGCATTAGTCACATTAGCTGATGCAGAGTTGCCCCAGCTCGTTCTAACGTAATTGGCGATTTCTACGATTTCTTCATCAGTCAATCTAGAGGCAAATGAAGGCATCATAATGTAACCATCCCTTGCAGTTATTCCTCGAATAATGACTTTGATAATGTTTGAAGCATTCGGAGCCATCACTACTGGATTGCCTGCAAGAGGAGGAATCACTCCTTTGATTCCTCTGCCAGATGATTGATGACAACCGCTACAGTTAGCAACATAAAGACTTAAACCATCTATTTTTGTTGTGTCTACTTTCTTCTCTCTACCATGCAGACTTGAGTTTGCCGGAATGGTCTTAAGATAGGTTGCCATTGCCAATAAATCAGACTCACTTAAGTGCCGGGTACTATTGTGAACGACTTGCTCCATCGGTCCCAGCGCACTAGTTTTACCAGGATATTTTCCATTTTTTAAGTAATTAGCAATATCTTCTGTAGACCATTTACCTAGACCTGTAGTCAAATTAGAGGAGAGGTTTAGTGCATACCAGTTATCAATTACTGCGCCAGTAAATGCTTTAGAAGGCTCAATAGCCCCCATTAGATTTCGGGGGGAATGGCATTCACTGCAGTGCTCTAAGCCCTCCACTAAATAAGCGCCACGATTCCAGGCAGCAGATTGGGTAGGGTCTGGCTTAAAAAAGCCTGGAGTAAAAAAGAGTTCGCGCCAAACCATCATAGAACTACGAATATTGAATGGGAAATATAGCTGATTGACCTTGACTGCATTTGAAACTGGCTTGAGTGTTCTTAAGTAATCATAAATGGCATCAACATCTTCACGGCTTACTTTTGTATAGGAGGTAAAAGGCATTGCAGGATAAAGATCTTGATCTTTTTTATTGATACCATCATGAAGAGCTCTAAAAAAATCATCTTTATTCCAAGAGCCAATGCCTGTTTCCTTATCAGGAGTGATATTAGGAGTTACCAAAAATCCAAATGGCGTTTTCATCTTTAGACCACCAGCAAAAGGTGTACCCCCAGGGGCTGTATGGCAAGAGATGCAATCACCAGCAGTTGCTAAATATTTTCCGCGTTGAATAGAATCTTCTGCTTTTGCAAGCAAAGGCAGCATCGCCAGAAAAGAAAAAATAGATACTAGAAATAAATACGTCTTTGGATGGTTTTTCATGGCTATCATTTGATGATCAATATTGATGCTGTTGCTTGATGGATTGAATAATTACTATCTTAAGGTAAATCCTTGGGATTGGGCTTGCTTAGCTCAAAATCTTTTTCCAATTGCTTAACATTTCCTTTAGTAGCAAGCAAACTGGGAGCAACCATTTTCTCGCCATTCCAAACTTGCCCACACCAGCACTCACCAGCATCATTAATGATGCAAACTCCAGATCCACAACAACGCTTATCAGGTGCTTTCATAGACCTCCCTTTGTGTACTCATTAAAAATGTAATGAGCAAAATTGATACAAGAAATACAAACTATTAATAAATAGAAATTAAGACTATTCTAGAGTTTTTATGAAATTAGTGCTTACACATTAGTAAATAATAAAGGTCCACTAAGCCTTTGGATTTGAGTAATCAATTCGCTCTATTTCACCAAAGAGTTCAGCCAAAGATCATCTATTTCTCTGAGCTTAATGGGATCAAATTCATTTAAAACTTCCCAGTAGCGCCCTGTGGGAGCCATATATGAATATGTCTCTTCTTTATCCAGCGCTTTGTTTACTAAATTCTTATCTAAACGGGAGGTCAAGCTACTGGATAAGCTTGATAGGCTTTTATCCAAGAGCTGAGTCAACGAGGATCTTGAGAACATCAGTCTGGACTCAGGTAATTCAGATAAATTCACAACATCACATTGATTCATTTGGGCAATGGCCATCAAACGCACTGACTTAGCTTCTAGGGACTGTAGAGTAATATCTGCCCGCAGAGGATCTGCAGCACCATTTCCATAGAAGTGACTTTGGTCAGCCGCTTCCTTTGGGTAAACCATGTCACAGCCAAGGTATGCGATGACATCTGGTTTAAGAAAGCCTAGTGCCCAATAGCCAGCCGTAAATGCCATGGTGCCGCCAGCATATACAAATCCACCGAAATGATTTTGCTCTGGCACAAATTCTTTAGCAGTAATTACTTTCTTGTTAGCAAGAATCTGGGGGGATGGGAGACGGTCAGGTGGAAAATCTTCGGGATAAATTAAATAATCCCAATCTTCCGTTAATTGCCATGCATTGTTAATCACGACGCAAGAGGTAAACGCTGAAAGATCCCAGTCCTTTACTCTGACTGCATCTGGTGCGCTTCCTACTATCAAGACAATGTTCAATCGATGATCCATGCAAACTACCCTTATTTTCAGCTTTTGTTATAGCAAAAAATCATGACATTGAATGATTCTTTTCGTATGCTGCTAGCTTTTCTTTTAACTTACGTTCCTCTTGGAATCGCTCTGTTTCATCGCGAATAATGGCTGCAATCGCCATTGGCTCACCCCGTTCATCAAAAATCAGGGTAACTGAAAAGGCAATGGAAATAGATCTACCATCCTGATGAATTGCTGGCACTCGCAGCAAAGTATGCCCATACTTGGTTTTACCTGTTTCCATCGTATGAAAGTAGCCCTTAGAATGGCGCTCTCTAAAACGCTCAGGCGTAATGATGCTAAGCGTCTTTCCTAAAGCTTCATCTTGGCTATAACCAAAGATACGCTGGGCAGAGGCATTCCAAAACAAGATATTCTCATCTCGATCGGAAATAATCACCGCCTCACCAATATGGCTAACGAGTGCTTTGAAATCGATTAGTCCTAACATTGGAGAGTTTCCACTTTTAAAGAGTTGCCTTAAGAATACTCCAATAAAAAACCACCCAAAGGTGGTTTGCTGATCGGCAATCCAGCAAGCCCAAAGTCCGATTGCTAAATTCGACCTATTAATAGATGGGTACGAATTTCTCCAAGACCTTTGCACTCCATCAATCC